>NZ_JBJGZQ010000044.1:0-26468 GCF_054050595.1 Geodermatophilus sp. SYSU D00779 | reverse complement strand
GGCGGGGGACCGGCGGGGGTTGGAGGAGGGCGGGGGGGCGCGGGTGGGGAGACGCGCCGTGGTGGGGGTGGTCCGGCCCGCTGCCGGGCCCGGCAGCGGGCCTGGTGACGTACTGGAACGACCCTCCTGCAGGGCCCCGCCGCGAGCCTGCGAGCGGCGGGGGTGGGAGGTCCTTCCCCTACTGCGCGCCGTGCTCCGTCGCCGCGGAGCCGGTGCCGGCCACGTCGTCGCCCTTCGTGCCGACGTCGGCGCCGTGCTCGGTGCCCGGCGTGCCGACCGGGGCGAGCGAGCGCAGCAGGATCTGGCTGACGTCGAGGACCTCGACGTGCTCGCCGGCCTCGCCGTTCTGCTTCTTCGTCGTCAGCGCGTCGCTGAGCATCGTGATGCAGAACGGGCAGGCGGTGGAGATGACGTCCGGATCGAGGTCGAGCGCCTCCTCGGTGCGCTCCATGTTGATCCGCTTGCCGATCTTCTCCTCCATCCACATGCGGGCGCCGCCGGCGCCGCAGCAGAAGCCGCGGTCCTTGCAGCGGTGCATCTCCTGGGTGGACAGGCCCTGGACGGACTCGAGGATCTCCCGCGGCGGCGTGTAGACCTTGTTGTGCCGGCCGAGGAAGCACGGGTCGTGGTAGGTGACCTTGCGGTCGACCGGCGTGACCGGGGTCAGCCGGCCGTCGGCCACCAGCTGGTTGAGCAGCTGGGTGTGGTGGACGACCTCGTACTCGCCGCCGACCTGCGGGTACTCCCGACCCAGCGAGTTGAAGCAGTGCGGGCAGGTGGTGACGATCTTGCGCATGCCCGGCACGCGGCCCTCGAAGACGCCGTTGAGGGTCTCGACGTTCTCCTGGGCCATCATCTGGAAGACGAACTCGTTGCCCATGCGGCGGGCCGGGTCACCGGAGCAGGTCTCCCCGGAGCCCAGGACGGCGAACTCGACGCCGGCGGTGTGCAGCAGCTCCGCGACGGCCTTGGTGACCTTCTTGGCGCGGTCGTCGATGGCGCCGGCGCAGCCGACCCAGAACAGGTACTCGACCTCGTGGGGCAGCGGGCCGTCGGCCATCCGCACCTCGAAGTCCATCTCCTTGATCCAGTCCTCGCGGGTGCTCGGGCTCACGCCCCAGGGGTTGCCGCGGTTCTCCAGGTTGCGCAGCATCACGCCGGCCTCGGAGGGGAAGTTCGACTCGATGAGCACCTGGTAGCGGCGCATGTCGTCGATGTGGTCGACGTGCTCGATGTCGACCGGGCACTGCTCGACGCAGGCGCCGCAGTTGGTGCAGCTCCACAGCACGTCGGGGTCGATGACCCCGCCCTCCTCGAGGGTGCCGACGAGCGGGCGGTGGGCCTGCGCGTCGTTGGTGCCCTCGATGCGGGCGTAGCCCGACGCCCAGACCTGCTCGTCGCTGGGCTTGAGGACGTCGTAGTCCGGCGCGGTCTCGCTCGCGGTCTTCTCACCCAGCAGGTACGGGGCCTTGGCGTACAGGTGGTCCCGCAGGTCCATGATCACCATCTTGGGGCTGAGCGGCTTGCCCGTGTTCCACGCCGGGCACTGGCTCTGGCACCGCCCGCACTCGGTGCAGGTGGTGAAGTCGAGCATCCCCTTCCAGGTGAAGTCCTCGATCTTGCCGCGGCCGAAGACGGCGTCCTCGTCGGGGTCCTCGAAGTCGATCGGCTTGCCGCCGGAGGTCATCGGCTGCAGCGGGCCCAGCGCGGGGGCGCCGTCCGGCTCGCGCTTGAAGTAGATGTTGAAGAACGCGCTGAACCGGTGCCACGCGACGCCCATGTTGAGCAGCCGGGAGACCACGACCAGCCAGACCAGCGAGGCCACGATCTTGACGAAGGCGATGACGCTGACCAGGTCGGGGTTGGCCGGGAACAGGGCGGACAGCGCGCTGGAGACCGGGTGCGACCAGGTCGGGGCGTCGACCAGGCCGGCCGAGATCTTGGCCGCGCGGATGCTCAGGATGCAGACGCCGACGATGAGGACGATCGCCTCGACGAAGTAGCCGCGGCCCTCGTTCGAGCCGGCGAAGCGGCTCTGGCGCCCCTGGCGGCGCGGGTGGTCGAGCTGGCGCCGGACGATCAGGTACAGGATGCCGAGCACCGTGCCCGTGCCGATGACGTCGACGAACAGGTTCCACAGGCCCCACTCGCCGATCAGGGGCAGGTGGAAGGCCGGGTCCCAGACCTCGCCGAAGGCCTCGACGAGGGTGAGGAACAGGCCGTAGAAGCCCAGGAACACGAACCAGTGGGCGATGCCGATCGACGACCACTTGAGCATCCGGGTGTGGCCGAGCGACTCCACGACCAGCGTCTTCAGCCGCGGACCGACCGGCCGGGTGCGGGTGCTGTCCGGCTGGCCGGTCCTGATGATGCGGACCATGGCCCGGACCGCCCGGTAGGCGAACACCACCGACACGATCAGGAAGATGACGCTGATCGTCCCCAGGACGATCTGCAAGGGGCCCATCGAAATCCCTCCCGGACGCCTGGAGGCGTCGGTTGATCCCCCGCCCGCCACGACGGCGGGTGGACTCGCCGCCGTCGAGCGGACCGCGCGCGGGCACCTGCGCCCGCGCGCGTCGGACGATAGCTGTCGGCCGCACAGGCTACTCGCCGGTAACCACATTGCCGCGGTGCCTGAGCGCCCGGTGTCCGCGGACCCCCGACGATCAGCTCGGCTGATCGTCGCGGCACGTCGCGGTGGAGGTCGACGGGCTGGTCGAGTACGAGGTGCCTCGGGGCGGCCGCTCGCCGGCGCGGGTGCTCCGGGGGGAGAAGCGCCGCGAGGACCGCCTGCGGGACCTCGACGTCCGGGTGCTGCGGGTCGTCCGGGCCGATCTGGGGCCCGCGTGGGAGCGGGTGAGCACCCGCCTCGCCTCTCTGCTGGCCAGGCCGTTGACCGGGCCACGCCGCCTTCCCGCCGTCCGCGGGTCCGTGCCGTCGTGGCGGTCGGCCCGACGTCCCGTCGGTGTCCTGGCTCAGCTCCGGTCGCGAGCTGGGACCCGGGACGACCAGCCGAGCTGGTCACCGGTGACGAACGCGACCCGGCGGAGGAGGTGGTGAAGAGGTCGCGACACCCGGGAACACTCCCGGCGGGGGTGCCGTTAGGGTGGGCAGGAAAGTTGAGTGGACCCCGCGCAAGGCGGACACCGACTCCCCACACGGACCAGTACCACCCCGGAACACACGGAAGAGAGGCCAGCTCCATGGCTCGAGCGGTCGGTATCGACCTCGGCACCACCAACTCCGTCGTCACCGTCCTCGAGGGCGGCGAGCCGACGGTCATCGCCAACTCCGAGGGCTCGCGCACCACGCCGTCGGTCGTCGCGTTCGCCAAGAACGGCGAGGTCCTCGTCGGCCAGTCGGCGAAGAACCAGGCGGTCACCAACGTCGACCGCACCATCCGGTCGGTCAAGCGCCACATGGGCACCGACTGGAAGTCGCCGGAGATCGACGGCAAGCGCTACACCCCGCAGGAGATCAGCGCCCGCATCCTGCAGAAGCTGAAGCGGGACGCCGAGACCTACCTGGGCGAGCCGGTGACCGACGCGGTCATCACCGTCCCGGCCTACTTCGAGGACGCGCAGCGCCAGGCCACCAAGGAGGCCGGCGAGATCGCGGGCCTCAACGTCCTGCGCATCGTCAACGAGCCGACCGCGGCCGCGCTGGCCTACGGCCTGGACAAGGGGGAGACCGAGCAGACGATCCTCGTCTTCGACCTCGGTGGTGGCACCTTCGACGTCTCGCTGCTGGAGATCGGCGAGGGCGTCATCGAGGTGAAGGCCACCGCCGGTGACAACCACCTCGGTGGCGACGACTGGGACGAGCGGGTCGTCAAGCACCTGGTGCAGACGTTCAACGCCCAGAGCGGCATCGACCTGTCGAAGGACAAGCTGGCCATGCAGCGGCTCCGCGAGGCCGCCGAGAAGGCCAAGATCGAGCTGTCCGGCGCGCAGTCGACCAACGTCAACCTGCCCTACATCACCGCCGGCGCCGAGGGCCCGCTGCACCTGGACGTCACGATCACCCGTGCCGAGTTCCAGCGGCTGACCCAGGACCTGCTCGACCGCACCCGCGCGCCGTTCAACCAGGCGATCCGCGACGCCGGCATCTCCGTCGGCCAGATCGACCACGTCGTCCTGGTGGGTGGCTCGACCCGCATGCCGGCCGTCACCGACCTGGTGCGCGAGCTGACCGGGGGCAAGGAGCCCAACAAGGGCGTCAACCCCGACGAGGTCGTCGCCATCGGCGCCGCCCTGCAGGCCGGCGTCCTGCGCGGTGAGGTCAAGGACGTCCTGCTGCTGGACGTCACCCCGCTGTCCCTGGGCATCGAGACCAAGGGCGGGATCATGACCAAGCTCATCGAGCGCAACACCACGATCCCGACCAAGCGCTCGGAGATCTTCACGACGGCCGACGACAACCAGCCGTCCGTGCAGATCCAGGTCTTCCAGGGCGAGCGCGAGATGGCGGCCTACAACAAGAAGCTCGGCATGTTCGAGCTGACCGGTCTGCCGCCGGCGCCGCGTGGCGTCCCGCAGATCGAGGTGGCCTTCGACATCGACGCGAACGGCATCGTGCACGTGTCCGCCAAGGACCTCGGCACGGGCAAGGAGCAGTCGATGACCATCACCGGTGGCTCGGCCCTCCCCAAGGAGGACATCGAGCGGATGATGAAGGACGCCGAGGCGCACGCCGAGGAGGACAAGCGCCGCCGCGAGGAGGCCGAGACCCGCAACCTCGCCGAGTCGCTGCAGTACCAGACCGAGAAGTTCCTGGCCGAGAACGGTGACAAGATCCCGGCCGACAAGAAGGAGGAGCTCGGCGAGGCCCTCACCGAGCTGCGCTCGGCTCTCGGTGGCTCGGACATCGCGGCGATCAAGGCGGCCCAGGAGAAGGTCGCCCGCGTCTCCCAGGAGGTCGGCGGGGCGCTCTACGCCCAGCAGGCCGAGGCGGGGGCCGCCGGCGCGACGGGTGCCGGTGCCGCCGGTGACGCCGGCACGCCCGGTGGTGCGACCGGTGCCACCGCGTCGGACGACGACGTGGTCGACGCCGAGATCATCGACGAGGACAACGACCGCCGATGACGGACAGGGAAGAGGAGCCGCGGGTCGTCATCCGCGACAAGCGGCGCATCGACCCGACCAGCGGCACCGTGCGGGTGCCGGCCGGTGAGCAGCCGGCCGGCGCCCGCCCGGGCGTACACCCAGCAGGGGAGCGAATGAGCGAGCACGAGGCCACCGCCGACGGCGGACAGCCGACGGTGGTGGACGACGACCTGTCCCGCCAGCTGGCGGAACGGACCGAGGACCTCCAGCGGGTCACCGCCGAGTACGCGAACTACCGGCGGCGGGTGGACCGGGACCGTCAGCTCGTGGTGGACCAGGCCGCGGAGCGGTTCGCCACCCAGCTGTTCCCGATCGTCGACGACATCGAGCGGGCCCGGGACCACGGCGAGCTGACCGGCGGGTTCAAGTCGGTGGCCGACCGGATCCTCGGCCTGCTGGACGGGCTGGGCGTGGAGGCCTTCGGCAAGGCGGGCGACCCGTTCGACCCGTCGCTGCACGAGGCCGTCATCCACGACACCTCGACCGAGGTCGACGTCCCGACCGCGACGACGGTGCTGCGGCAGGGTTTCCGCCGCGGCGACCGGGTGCTGCGGACGGCGATGGTCGCGGTCACCGACCCGGAGCACCCGGTCGCGGCCACGCCCGCCGAGGGCACGACCGACGGGACCGCCCCCGCGCAGCCGGGCGAGGGCCCGGCGGCCGACTGAGCCGGAGAGGGGGCGCCCGATGAGCACCCGGGACTTCATCGAGAAGGACTACTACGCCGCTCTGGGCGTCGCCCAGGACGCCGACGCGGCGGCCATCAAGAAGGCCTACCGCCAGCTGGCGCGCGACCTGCACCCGGACAAGAACCCGGGCAACGCGGACGCGGAGGCCCGGTTCAAGGAGGTCTCCGAGGCCTACGACGTCCTCTCCGACCCCAAGCGGCGGGCCGAGTACGACGAGGCCCGTCGGCTGTTCGGGGCCGGAGGGGCGGGCGCGCGGGCCGGCTTCCCCGGCGGGTTCCCCGGTGGGGCGGGCGGCGGCCAGCCGTTCGACCTCGGCGACCTCTTCGGCGCCGCCACCGGCGGGCGCGCCGGCGGTGCCGGCGGGCTCGGTGACCTGTTCGGGGGCCTCTTCGGCGGCGGCGGGGCCGGTGCCGGCTCGGCGCGGGCCCGCAGCCAGGCCGCGTCCGGCCCGGCCCGCGGCCAGGACGTCGAGACCGAGGCGACCCTCTCGTTCGAGGAGGCCGTCCTCGGCGTGACCGTGCCGCTGCGGATGCAGAGCCCGGGCACCTGCCCGACCTGCCACGGCAGCGGCGCGCGGCCCGGCACCTCACCGCACACCTGCCCGGTGTGCCAGGGCGCCGGGGTGACCAGCCGCAGCCAGGGGGCGTTCGCCTTCTCCGAGCCGTGCCGCAACTGCCGCGGCACCGGCCAGGTCGTCGACGACCCCTGCCCGACCTGCGCGGGCAACGGCGTCACCAACCAGACCCGCACGATCACCGTGCGGATCCCGGCCGGCGTCAAGGACGGCCAGCGCATCCGGCTGGCCGGCAAGGGCGCCCCCGGACGGCGGGGCGGCCCGGCCGGTGACCTGTTCGTCGTCGTCCACGTCTCCGAGCACGAGCTGTTCGGCCGCAAGGGCGACGACCTCACGCTCACCGTGCCGATCACCTTCGCCGAGGCCACCCTCGGCGCGACGCTGACCGTGCCCACGCTCGACGGCAACGTCACACTCAAGGTCCCCCCGGGGACGGCGAGCGGCCAGACGCTGCGGGTCCGCGGGCGCGGTGTCCCCGGCAAGGGCCGGTCCGGTGACCTGCTCGTGACCGTCGAGGTGGCGGTGCCGAAGCGGCTCACGCCCGCCGCGGAGGACGCCGTCAAGGTGCTCGAGGCCGAGCTCGGCGACCCGCGGCCGCGGATCACGGCCGCGGTGCAGCAGGGAGGTGCGCGGTGAGTCTCCCGACCGACGGTGCCCGCGGGCAGGCCGACGCGGGGCGTGCAGTCGCCGAGGACGCGCCGGTCTTCGTCATCTCGGTCGCCGCGGAGCTGGCCGGCATGCACGCGCAGACGCTGCGCCAGTACGACCGGCTGGGGCTGGTCAGCCCCGGCCGGACCCGCGGCGGCGGCCGGCGGTACAGCCCGCGCGACGTCGCGCTGCTCCGCGAGGTGCAGCGGCTGTCGCAGGAGGACGGCGTCAACCTGGCCGGCATCAAGCGGATCATCGACCTGGAGTCGCAGGTCGAGGCACTGCGGCAGCGGGTCCAGGAGCTGATCACCGAGGTGGAGCTCGCGGAGAGCCGGGCGATCGCCGCCGAGTCCGCCGTCCGCGCCGGCTACGGCCGCGACCTGGTGCCGCTGCGACCCTCCACCTCGGCGCTGGTCGTGTGGCGGCCCCGGGACGAACGGTGATCCAGGTGGACACGCACGAGGCCTACGTGCGGGTGGAGCGGGAGATCGGCCTGCTGCTGCGCCGCTCCCGGGCCATCTCCGCCCGCCTGTCCCGGGAGCTGCACCCCGACCTGGACGGCGCCGCCTACGGGCTCCTGGCGCTGCTGCAGGACGCCGGCCCGCTGCGCGCCAGTGACCTGGTGGCCCGGCTGGGCCTGGACAAGAGCACGGTCAGCCGCCAGGTCTCCACGCTGGTCGCGCTGGGCCTGGTGACCCGCGAGGCCGACCCGGCCGACGGCCGCGCCCAGGTGCTCAGCACCTCCCCGGAGGGTGCCGCCCGGCTGTCCCGCATCCGGGACGCCCGGCGGGCCCGCTGGGAGGCCGACCTCGCGGACTGGCCGACCGAGGACGTCGCCACGCTCGGCGAGCTCCTGGCCCGGCTGAACCGGCTCGGCGAGGCCCGCGAGGCCGAGGACGGCTGAACGGAGGACCTCGTCCTCCCACCCTCCGCGAGCTCAGGGCGGTGCCCCGGACGGAACCGCGGACGACAGCGCCCCCGTACCCGGCCGGGTACGGGGGCGCTGTCGTGTCAGCGGGTCAGATCACGAACCCGGGACCATCCAGCCCAGCACCGGGGAGGCCTGCAGGACCACGATCAGGCACATGAGCAGCAGGAGCAGCATGCTCCAGCCGAACACCTTCCGGAACAGCTCACCCTCCCGACCGGCCATGCCGACCGCCGCGGCCGCGATGGCCAGGTTCTGCGGGCTGACCATCTTGCCCATGACGCCGCCGGAGGAGTTGGCCGCGGCCAGCAGCACCGGGTCGAGACCGGCGTTGGTCGCCGCCTGCACCTGCAGCGCGCCGAACAGCGCGTTGGCGGAGGTGTCCGAGCCGGTCACCGCGACGCCGATCCAGCCCAGGATGGGGGAGAGGAAGGCGAAGAAGCCGCCGGTCTCGGCCAGCAGCCGGCCGAGGTGGCTGGTCATGCCGGACTGGTTGAGCACGTAGGCCAGCGCGAGCACCGCCATGACGGTGACGATGGCCCACTTCAGCTCGCGGTAGGTGTCGACGTAGGCCTTCAGCGCCCGCCCGGGGGAGATCCGCAGGACCAGCATGGTGAGCAGGCCGGCGAAGATCATCAGGGTGCCGGCGGCCGGGAACCAGTTGAACGAGAACGTCGTCGAGGACAGCTCGGTGTCCGAGCCGGCCGCGAACACGTTCAGGCCCGGCCAGGCGAAGGACGTCGTCCACGGCGCCTGGGCCAGCGCCGCCTTCACCGGGCCGAGGTTGGCCAGCGCGAAGATGACGATGATGATCCCGTACGGGGCGTAGGCCTTGACGACCTCGGCCCGGGTGTCGGGGATCACGGGTGCGTTCGTCCCGGCGGCCGGGGCGTGCGGGTCGCGCGGGGCCTGGTCGCCCGGGGCGTCGCCGAGCTGCTCGCCGGCGGTCGCGCCGACCCCGCCCCGGCCGCGGGTGCCGCCGGACCCGGCGGCCACGGTGTCGGCGCCGCTGCCCCCGGCCACGGTGGCCGCGGTGACCGGCTCGTAGGCGGCCTTGCGCATGCGGACGACCGCGACGACGGCGGCCGCGGCGACGAGCGCGGCGATGATGTCGGTCAGCGGCACCGAGATGTAGTTCGCGGCGACGAACTGGGCGACGCCGAACGCCACACCGCCGACCAGCGCCTCGCGCCAGGTGTCGCGCAGCCCGCGCTTGCCGTCGACGACGAAGACCAGCACCAGGGGCACGAACGCGGCCAGGATCGGCGTCTGCCGGCCGGCCATGGCACCCAGGGTGTCGACGGTGAGCCGGGCGTCGTCGCTGACGCCGGAGGTCACCGTGGCCAGCGTCACGATCGGCGTGGCCAGCGCGCCGAAGGCGACCGGGGCGGTGTTGGCGATCAGCGCCACCGCCGCGGCCTTCATCGGCTGGAAGCCCAGCGCCATGAGCATGACGACGCTGATGGCGACCGGGGTCCCGAAACCGGCCAGCGCCTCGAGGAGGGCGCCGAAGCAGAAGGCGATGATGATCGCCTGGATCCGCTGGTCGGGGCTGACCTTCTCGAACGAGCGCCGCAGCACGTCGAAGTGCCCGGTGGCGACGGTGAGGTTGTAGACCCAGATCGCGTTGATGACGATCCACAGGATCGGGAAGAAGCCGAAGGCGGCGCCCTCGGACGCCGACAGGACGGCCTGCCCGACCGGCATCCGGAACGCCACGATGGCCAGGACGATCGCGACGGCCAGGGAGATCAGCCCGGCCATCCACGCCTTGACCTTGAGCGCACCGAGGAGCACGAACAGGGTGAGCAGCGGTATCGCTGCCACCAGCGCGCTCAGTGCGAGTGACCCACCGACGGGGTCGACGACCTGCTCGAACAACGGGGCTCCTTCCCTCGGCGGTGAGGGCGCGAGGCTGGGTGGGGGGACGTGGGGCGGTTCAGTGTGGAGCAGCGCGAGGGAGGACGCGCGCGGGTCACCCGTCCGTGGCGACGGGCCGGGCCAGGGCGGTGCCGGGGCCGTTGAGCGCCCGGTCGAGCAGCTCCTCGACGGGCACCCCGCGGATCGAGGCGTCCAGCACCTGCACCGTGTGCGCGACCGGCATCCGCTTGCCCATGCGGGCCAGCGTGGTCGCGACCTGCATCCAGCAACCGGGGTTGGCGGTCACCATCAGGTCCGCCCCGGTGGCGAGGACGGCGGCCGCCTTGCGCTCGCCGAGCTCCCGGGCCGGTTCCGGCTGCAGCATGTTGTAGGTGCCGGCGCTGCCGCAGCACAGCTCGGCCTCGGTGAGCTGCCTGAGCTCCACGCCCGGGATCCCGCGCAGCACCTTCCGCGGCTCCTCGCGGATGCCCTGCGCGTGGGCCAGGTGGCACGCGTCCTGGTAGGCCACGGTCATGGGCAGCGGGTGCCGCTCGGCGACCGGGCCCAGCTCGACGATGAACTCGCTGATGTCCCGGGACTTCTTCGCCAGCGCCTCGGCGCGCTCGGCCCACTCCGGCTCGTCGCGCAGCTGGTGGCCGTACTCCTTGATGTTGGAGCCGCACCCGGCGGCGTTGACGACGACGTAGTCGACCCCGGCCCGCTCGAAGGTCTCGATCGTCCGCTTGGCGAAGCCGAGGGCCTGCTCCTCCCGGCCGCCGTGGCCGGGCAGGGCCCCGCAGCAGCCCTGGCCCCGCGGCACGATGACGTCGCAGCCCTCGGCCGCCAGGACCCGCACGGTCGCGGCGTTCACGTCGGGGAAGAAGGTCCCCTGCACGCAGCCGCCCAGCAGCCCGACGACCGCCCGCCGCTGGCCGACGGCCGGCGTCCGCTCGGGGACGCGCTCCACCGGGCCGAGCTTGGGCGCCAGCGACTCCATGGCCATCAGCGGGCCCGGCAGCTTGCTCATCAGGCCGGTGCGGGTCAGCAGGCTGCCGAGCCGGCTGGCCTGGTAGGCGCGCAGCGGCCCGCGCAGCGCACGCAGCCGCCGCGGGTAGGGGAACAGGTTGTAGATGAGGTCGCGGTAGAACTTCTCCGCCCGCGACCGCCGGTACCGCCGCTCGATCTGCGGGCGGGTGGCCTCGATGAGCTTGTCGTACTGGACGCCGGACGGGCAGGCCGTCACGCAGGCCATGCAGCCGAGGCACTGGTCGAAGTGGCGGACCATCGAGTCGTCGAGCGGCTCGCCCTCCAGCGCCTCCTTCATGAGGTAGATGCGTCCGCGGGGGCTGTCCATCTCCTCGCCCCAGAGCACGTACGTGGGGCAGGTGGGCAGGCAGAACCCGCAGTGCACGCAGTCGCCGATGAGTGCCGGGTCCGGCGGGTGGTGCTCGTCGAAGGCCGGCTGCACGGCCTGCCGCGTCGTCGGCACGCCGAGCAGGGTCGGGGTGCCCACGGTGGCGGCCCCGGTGCCGGCCGGCAGGTCGATGTCCTGGCCGATGTCGAGCGGACGGCGCGCCCCGACCACCGCGGCCGGCGCCTCGTCGGCCCCCCGGACCGCGCCGGTCGGCGAGTCGGGCGGCAGGTCGGCGACCGAGTCGCGCACCGGGCCGACGTTCGGCGACGCGCCGGGGGACCCGGGCGGGGGCGAGTCGCCCCGGTCGTGACTGCCCGGCGTGATCTCCGTCATCTACAACCCTCCGACGAACCGGCCCGGCGACATCCGCCGCTCGGGGTCGAACCTCTCCTTGACCCGCCGCATCAGGTCCAGCGAGTCGCCGACCGGACCCCAGTGGTCCAGGCGCTCGCGGACGGCGTCGGGGGCACGCAGGACCACCGCGGTCCCGTCGTGCGGGGCGATCGCGGCACGCAGCCGGGGCAGCGCCTCGGCCGCCTCCCCGGCCGGGACGGCCGCGTAGGACACGCCCGTGGCGGCGTGCGCGGCCACCGCCGTCCCGGCGGGGAGCGCGCCCAGCACCGCCGAGAGCGATGCCGGCGCGTAGGCCAGCCGCAGCAGCACGTCGTCCGCACCGCCGGGCCGCCGGCCGAAGTCCTCCGGCAGGTCCTCGGACTCCTCGCCGCCGCCGAGCAGGGCGACGGCCGCCCGGGCCTGCCCGGCCACCGACTCCGCGATGGACTCGAACAGCACGACCAGTCGTGCGGTGCCGTCGGCCGCGGCGATCAGCTCCACGGCCGAGGGGGTGAGCGTCGAGCGGGCCAGTGCGACCGACAGGGGACCGGCAGCCGCGGTGTCCGGCAGCTCGAGCGTGACCACCCGGCGCGCCGGCGGCACCGGGTGCAGCCGCCACGTGGTGGAGACCACGACGCCGAGCGTCCCGTGGGCGCCGGTGAACAGCTTGCCGAGGTCGTACCCGGCGACGTTCTTGACGACCTTGCCGCCCGCGTGCGCCACGGTGCCGTCGGCGAGGACGACGGCGATGCCGATGAGCAGGTCGCGCGTGGTGCCGTACCGCAGCCGGCGCGGCCCCGACGCGTTCGCGCTCACCACGCCGCCCAGCGTGGCGCCGTCCTCGGGCGGGTCCAGGCCGAGCAGCTGGCCGGCCCGGCCGACCTGCGCCTGCAGGTCGGCCAGGCGCACCCCGGCCTCGGCGACGACGGTGAGGTCGCCCGCCACGTGCTCGACGACCCGGTCCAGGCCGGTGAGGTCCAGCAGGAGGTCGCAGGACTCCGGCGGCGGAGCCCAGGTCAGCTTGCTGCGCCCGCCGACCGGGACGACGGTGCGCCCGTCGGCGGCCGCGGCCCTCACGACCTCGGCGACCTGGTCGACCGTGGTGGGCCGCACCACGTCACGCGGGACCACGCCACCGACCGCGTCGTCGGGGCCGCCGGCTCGACGGGTGTCGGTGACGGCGGTCATCAGAAGACCTCGCCCAGGCCGGCTGCCTGCACCGGGTGCTCGCCCTTCCGGACGCCGGGCCGCTCGCCGCACAACCGCGGGGTCGGGAAGACCTTGCCCGGGTTGGCGATGCCGTCGGGGTCGAAGGCGCACCGCAGCAGCTGCATGGTGTCGAGGTCCTCGGCGGTGAACTGCGTGGCCATCTTCATGCGCTTCTCGCTGCCCACCCCGTGCTCGCCGGTGATCGAGCCACCGGAGGTGACGCAGAGCTCGAGGATGGCGCCGGCCAGCTCCTCGGCCTCGTGGGCCTGGCCCTCGACCGCGTCGTCGAACAGCACCAGCGGGTGCAGGTTGCCGTCGCCGGCGTGGAACACGTTGGCCACCCGCAGGCCCCGCTCGTCGGCCATGCGGTCGATCTCGGCGAGCACCTCGGGGAGCTTCGTGCGCGGGATGACGCCGTCCTGCACGAAGTAGCTCGGGCTGATCCGGCCGACCGCGGCGAACGCCGACTTGCGGCCCTTCCACATCAGCGCCCGCTCCGCGTCGTCGGCCGCGATGCGGATCTCGAAGGCGTTGCGGGCCCGGGCGATCTCCTCGACCTGCCGGAACTGGGCCTCGACCTCGACCTGCGGGCCGTCGAGCTCGATGACCAGCACCGCCACCGCGCCCTCGGGGTACCCGCAGCTCACCGCGGCCTCGGCTGCCTCGATGGCCAGCGCGTCCATCATCTCGACGGCGGCCGGCAGGATCCCGGCCGCGATGATGTCGCTGACCGTGCCGGCCGCGTCCTCGACCGAGGAGTAGCCCACCAGCATGGTCTGCACGGCCTCCGGCACCCGGATCAACCGCAGGGTCAGCTCGGTGGCCACACCGAGGGTGCCCTCGCTGCCGATGAACGCACCCAGCAGGTCGTAGCCGGGGTGCTCGGGCGCGCGCCCGCCGAGGTGCACGACCTCGCCGTCCGGCAGCACGACCTCGGCGCCGAGGACGTGGTTGACCGTGAAGCCGTACTTCAGGCAGTGGGCGCCCCCGGCGTTCTCGGCCACGTTCCCGCCGATCGAGCAGACCAGCTGGGACGACGGGTCGGGCGCGTAGGCCAGGTCGTGGGGCGCCGCGTCGCGGGTGACCCAGAGGTTGATGACCCCGGGCTCGACGGTGACCTGGCGGTTGTCCGCGTCCACCGGGGACAGCTTGCGCAGCCGCGACAGCACGAGCAGGACGCCGTCGGCGCTGGGCAGCGCGCCACCGGACAGGCCCGTGCCCGAGCCGCGCGCCACGAAGGGGACGCCGGCCTCGGAGCACAGCCGCACCGTGTCGACGACGTGCTGCCGGCTCTCGGCCAGCACCACGATCGCCGGGGTGACCTTGAAGTTGGCCAACCCGTCGCACTCGTACGTGCGCACCTGCGTGCGGTCGGTGAGCACCCGCTCGGTGCCGACCGCGGTCCGCAGCCGCTCGGCCAGGGCTGTGGTGCGGTCGGAGAGAACTGGCTCGGCGATGGCGGTCATGGCGTCCTCACGACATCCGCTCGGTGGGTCGGTGGGGCGCCGGTCACGGCATGCGCTCGTAGGCCGGCAGGGTCAGGAAGTCGGAGTACTCGTCGGACACCGCCATCTCCAGGAACAGCGCGCGGGCGTCGTCCCAGCGGCCGGAGGCGAAGGAGTCGCCGCGGGCCTCGGCGATGGCCTTCATCTCCTCGTCGGTGATCCGCTCCACCAGCTCGCGGGTGACCGTCTCGCCGTTCGACAGCTGCACCCCGTTGTGCAGCCACTGCCAGACCTGGCTGCGGGAGATCTCGGCGGTGGCGGCGTCCTCCATGAGGTTGTTGATGCCGACGGCGCCGGAGCCCCGCAGCCACGACTCGATGTACTGGATGCCGACGCTGATGTTGCTGCGCAGGCCCCCCTCGGTGATCTCACCGGGGGTGGAGCGGACGTCGAGCAGCTGCTCGGCCGTGACCTGCACGTCCTCGCGCTTCTTGTCGATCTGGTTGGGGCGCTCGCCGAGGACGGCGGTGAAGACCTCCTTGCAGAGCTCGACCATGCCCGGGTGGGCCACCCAGGAGCCGTCGAAGCCGTCGTTGGCCTCGCGCTCCTTGTCGGCCCGCACCTTGGCGAAGGCCTGCTCGTTGACCGCCGGGTCCTTGGAGGGGATGAACGCGGCCATGCCGCCGATGGCGTGCGCGCCGCGCTTGTGGCAGGTGCGGACCAGCAGCTCGGTGTAGGCGCGCATGAACGGGACGGTCATCGTCACGGAGTTGCGGTCGGGGAGGAGGAAGTCCTCACCGCGGGTCCGGAAGGTCTTGACGACGCTGAACATGTAGTCCCAGCGGCCGGCGTTGAGGCCGGCGGAGTGCTCGCGCAGCTCGTAGAGGATCTCCTCCATCTCGAACGCGGCGGGGTAGGTCTCGATGAGGACCGTCGCGCGGATGGTGCCGCGCGGGATGCCCAGGTGGTCCTGCGCCAGGTTGAAGGCGTCGTTCCAGAGCCGCGCCTCGAGGTGGCTCTCCATCTTCGGCAGGTAGAAGTACGGACCCTGGCCGCGGTCGATCTGCTTCTGGCCGCAGCTGGCCAGGTACAGCGCGAAGTCGACCAGGCTGCCGGAGGTCTGCTCGCCGTCGACGGTGATGTGCTTCTCGGGGAGGTGCCAGCCGCGCGGGCGCACGATGATCGTGGGCAGCTCCACGTCGTCGCGGACGCGGTACTCCTTGCCCTCCGGGCTGGTGAACTCCAGCGTGCCGTCGATCGAGTCCATCAGGTTCAGCGGGCCGTTGACCACGTTGGTCCACAGCGGGGAGTTCGCGTCCTCCTGGTCGGCCAGCCAGCACTTCGCGCCGGAGTTCAGCGCGTTGATCGTCATCTTCCGGTCGGTGGGGCCGGTCATCTCGACCCGGCGGTCGACCAGGCCGGGCGCGGGGTGGGCCACCTGCCAGGAGTCGTCCTCGCGGATCGACCGGGTCTCCTCGAGGAAGCCCAGGCTGGCGCCGTCGGCCAGGGCGCGCACCCGCTCCTGCCGGGCCGCGAGGCGCTCGAGCCGGCGCCCGTTGAGCTCGCGGTGGAGGAGGGCGACGAGCTCGAGCGCCCGGGGGGTGAGGATCTCGTCGAACCGGTCCTCGATCGGGCCGGTGATCTCGAGACCGTCCACGCCGGCGATGGTGCTCATGGTTCTCCCTGGAGTCGCTGTGCTGGGGCGCCGACCCGTTCCGCTGAGCGGGAGGTCGGAGTACTCTTGTTCCGCATCGTGGAACGCGTTGTCTGTTTAATGGAAAAGTAGTGGGACCCATCACGCTTTTCAACCCGAGGTGCCCATGGTCCGGAACCCGAACGGGCGGAACGAGGGGAGAGGGACCGTGGCCGCTGACGGGACCGTGGACGGCGTGCAGTCGCTGGACCGCGCCTTCCTCCTGCTCGAGCTCATGGCCGACGCCGACGGCGAGGTCGCGATCAGCCGGCTGGCCGCCGACAGCGGCCTGGCGGTGTCGACCATCCACCGGCTGGTGCGCACGCTGGTGGCCCGCGGCTACGTGCGCCAGCTGCCGTCGCGGCGCTACGTGCTGGGTCCTCGGCTGATCCACCTGGGGGAGTGCTCGTCGCGGGTGCTGGCCACGTGGGCCCAGCCGCACCTCTCCCGGCTCGTCGACACCATCGGTGAGACCGCCAACATGGCGATGCTCGACGGCGACCGGGTCGTCTACGCCGCCCAGGTGCCCTCCCGGCACTCGATGCGGATGTTCACCGAGGTCGGCCGGCGGGTGCACCTGCACTGCACCGGCGTGGGCAAGGTGCTGCTGGCCCAGATGCCGCCGGAGACGGCGCGCCGGCTGCTCGTGCAGGGCGGCATGCCGGCGCGCACCGACCGCACGGTGACCGACCCCGACGAGCTGCTGGCCCAGCTGCCGGGCATCGCCGAGCAGGGCTACGCCCTCGACGACGGCGAGCAGGAGGCCGGCGTCCGGTGCGTCGCGGTGCCCGTGCCCGGCGGCTCCGCGGCCGGGGCGATCTCCGTCTCCGGTCCGGCCGGTCGGCTGGGGCTCGACGCCGTGCCCCGGGTGGTGCCCCTGCTGCAGTCCGCGGCGGCCGCGCTGGCCTCCGAGCTCGGCTGGGGCGTCGACCGGCTCGGCCGCTGAGGGTGGCCGCCTTCACAGGGCCACAAGTTGCCTACAGCAACCAAACATCCGTATGGTTGCACGAGGCAAGTACCCCCTGTCGAGGACGGCGACGTGCCCATCACCCCCGAGACCCGTGACCGGCTGACCTCCGGCCTGGCCCGTGTCATCCGCAGCGGCCGTCACCTGAGCGTCCGTGCCGCGGACTCCCTGTACGGCGACCTGCCCTCGTTCGGCTGGGCGCTGCTCGTGCCCCTGGAGCAGGACGGCGAACAGCGCTGCAGCGCCCTGGCGGCGCGGGTCGGCGTCGACGTCTCCGTCGCCAGCCGGCAGCTGGCGGCCCTCGAGCGGTCCGGCTACGTCGAGCGCCGCCCCGACCCGCACGACGGCCGCGCCAGCCTCATGCGCCTCACCGACGAGGGCGCCCGGGCCCTGGCCGTCACCCGTGCGCTGCGCGCCCAGTGGGCCGGTACCGCGCTGGCCGGCTGGGGCGAGGACGACGCGCGGTTGCTGTCCGGGCTGCTGGAGCGGCTCGCGGCCGACCTCGAGCGGGCGCCCGCCGCCGCGTGACCCGCGCCCCCCTCGCACCGCCTCCCGCCCGCACCCGGCAGACCAGGAGAACCGTGGCCACCACCACCCACGACGACCGCACCGCGGCCGTGCCCACCTCGGCGCCTGCCGGCATCCCCCTCGGCGACACCGCCCCCGTCGAGCAGCGGGGGCGGATGACCCACCGGCAGATCCTCTCGGCGCTGTCCGGGATGTTGCTGGCGATGTTCGTGGCGTTCCTGTCCTCGACCGTCGTCTCCAACGCCCTGCCGACGATCATCACCGAGCTGCGGGGCACGCAGGGCCAGTACACCTGGGTGGTCACCGCGACGCTGCTGGCCTCGACCGCGTCGACCCCGATCTGGGGCAAGCTCTCCGACCTCTACAGCAAGAAGCTGCTGATCCAGGTCTCGATCGTGGTGTTCATCGTCGGCTCGATGCTGGCGGGCCTGGCCCAGTCGGTCGAGACGCTGATCGCCTGGCGGGTGCTGCAGGGCCTCGGCCTCGGCGGCATCCAGGCGCTGATGCAGATCGCGATGGCCGCGATGATCAGCCCCCGCGAGCGCGGTCGGTACTCCGGTCTCATCGGCGCGGTCATGGCGGTGGCCACGGTCGGCGGCCCGCTCATCGGCGGCCTGCTCGTCGACACCAGCTGGCTGGGCTGGCGGTGGTGCTTCTACGTCGGCGTGCCGTTCGCCGTCGTCGCCCTGGTGCTGCTGCAGCGCACGCTGCACCTGCCGGTGACCAGGCGCGACGTCCGCATCGACTACCTGGGTGCGGCCTTCCTCACCGCCGGTGTCTCCGCGCTGCTCATCTGGGTGACCCTGGCCGGCGACACCTTCGCCTGGGCGTCCCTCGAGACGGCGCTGTTCGTCGGCGGCGGGCTGCTGGCGGTGGTCGCGTTCGTCGTCACCGAGCTGCGTGCGGCCGAGCCGGTCGTCCCGCTGCGGCTCTTCCGCGACCGGACGACGACGCTGTCGATCCTGGCCAGCATCGCGATCGGTGTGGCGATGTTCGGCTCGTCGGTCTTCCTCGGCCAGTACCTGCAGATCTCCCGCGGCTACTCGCCGACCGCGGCCGGCCTGCTGACGCTGCCGATGGTCGGCGGGCTGCTGCTCTCCTCGACGGTGTCGGGCATCCTCATCACCCGATCCGGGCGGTGGAAGGGCTACCTCGTCGCGGGGTCGCTGCTCGTCGTCCTCGGCTTCGCGCTGCTCGGCACGATCGACCACGAGACGGACATGGTGCTGCTCGGCGCCTTCCTGTTCGTCCTCGGTGTGGGCATCGGCATGACGATGCAGAACCTGGTGCTCGCCGTGCAGAACACCGTCGCCGCCCGCGACCTGGGTGCGGCGAGCTCGGCGGTCGCCTTCTTCCGCAGCCTCGGCGGCACCATCGGCGTCGCCGTCCTCGGCGCGGTGCTCGACTCCCGCGTCAGCGAGCTGATCCGCCAGGGCCTGGCCGGCGTGCCCGGTGCCGCGCAGGGCGCCGGCGGAGCGGGGCTGGCCGACCTGGCCGACGCGCCGCCGGCCGTCCGGGCGCTGATCGCGGCGGCCTACGGCGACGCCACCGGGCGCATCTTCGCCGTCTCCGCCGCGGTGGCGGTGGTCGCGGTGGTGGCCATCCTCTCCATCCGCGAGGTGGCCCTGCGGACCGAGAGCGGCGGCGAGCGGCTGCGCACCGAGTCCGCCTGAGAGAGGACCCCCTGCCGGCCGCGGGCTACGGTGCGGCGGTGAACGGGACGCCTCGACTGCTGCTGGTGGTCAACCGGGCCGCGGGCACGGCGGAGGACGACGCGGTCGAGGCGGCGGTGCGGACGCTGCGCGCCGCAGCCGACACCGAGGTGGTCGCGACCGCGTCGGCGGCCGAGCTGGACGCCGCGGTCGCCGCCCGGGACGGACGCCGGGTCGTGGTGCTCGGCGGGGACGGCTCGGTGCACGCCGTCGCGCGGGCACTGGACCGGGTGGGCGGCCTCGACCCGGCCGAGCCGGTCGGCATCGTCGCCCGGGGCACCGGCAACGACCTCGCACGGACCCTGGGCCTGCCGCTGGAACCGGACGCGGGGGCGGCCGCCGTCCTCGCCGGGCGGCCCCGGCCGCTGGACCTGCTCGACGACGACGCCGGTGGCCTGGTGGTCAACGCGGTGCACGCGGGCGTGGGGGCGCGGGCCGGCGCGCAGGCCGACCGGCTGAAGGAGCGGCTCGGCGTCGCCGCCTACCCGGTGGGTGCGGCGGTGGCCGGCGTCAGCAGCCCCGGCTGGCCGCTGCGGGTGGAGGTCGACGGCCGGGTGGCGACGCACCCGTCGGAGGGGTGGGCGGCCGACGGCACCTGTGACGTGCTGATGCTCGGCGTCTGCACGGGCCGCTCCATCGGCGGCGGGACGCCGCTGGCCCCGCGGGCCGAGCCGGACGACGGGCTGGCCGACGTGGTGGTCTCGATCGCGACCGGTCCGGTGGCCCGCGCCGCCTTCGCGGCGGCGCTCACGAGCGGCGAGCACGTCGACCGGCCCGACGTCCTGGTGGTGCGCGGCCGTCAGGTGTCGGTCACCGGGGGGCCGGTCGACCTCGATGCGGACGGCGAGGTCGAGGAGGGTGTCCAGGCGCGGACCTGGCGGGTGCGGCGGCACGGCTGGTCGGTGCTCGTGCCGCCGCCCCGCTGACCAACGGGAACGGCCCCCTCCAGGAGGACCCCGTCCTCCTCACCCCTCCCGCATGCTCGGGGCGAGCCTCGGGACGGGGCCGTGGGGAGGAGGTCCTCCTACTGCTCCAGGGCGGCGTCCAGGCTGATCTCGTCGACGCCGGCCAGCGCCTTGCTCACCGGGCAGCCGGCCTTGGCCGCCTGGGCGGCCTGCTCGAACCCCGCGGCGTCGAGCCCCTCGACCTCACCGCGGACGGTGATCGCGATCTTCGTGATGTGCGGGCCGCCGTCCTTCTGGCCCAGCGTGACGTCCGCGGAGACCTCCAGGGACTGGGGGGTGCCGCCGGCCTTGGCGATCTCGTTGGACAGGGCCATCGCGAAGCACGACGAGTGCGCCGCCGCGATGAGCTCCTCGGGGCTGGTCGTGCCGTCGGCCTCCTCGGCCGCGCGCTTCGGGAACGACACCTCGTAGGTGCCGACCTTCGAGCTGGACAGCTCGACCTGACCGGAGCCCTCCTGCAGGGTGCCGTTCCAGGCGGTGCGGGCGGTACGGGTGGGCATGGGTCCTCCTCCTCGGGACTGGTGTGTCGCGGGTGCGCTACCCCGGTCCGTCGTGGGCAACCCGTCGTCGGGTCAGTTGGTCGTGACCCGCTCGGTGACCAGGTGCAGCTTCGCCTTCAGGTCGGCGAACTCCTCGCGGTCGAGGTCGAGCGCGCAGATGATCTCCTCGGAGATCGCGCCGGCCTTGTCCCGCAGCGCCCGGCCGGCGTCGGTCAGCGCGATGGCGACCGAGCGCTCGTCCTCCACGCGGCGGTGGCGGGTGACCAGGCCGGCGGTGGTGAGCCGCTTGAGCAGCGGGGAGAGCGTGCCGCTGTCGAGGGAGAGGCGGGCGCCCAGTTGCCCGACGGTCTGGTTGTCCTCCTCCCACAGCAGCATCATCACCAGGTACTGGGGGTAGGTGAGCCCGACGGCGTCGAGCAGGGGCCGGTAGCGCGCGGTCATCGCCCGGGAGGCGGCGTAGAGCGCGAAGCACAGCTGGTCCTCGAGGACCGCGCTCGGGGGCGGCAGACGCGTCATCCTCCAGATTCTAGGGCCCCCGGTCACCGCGGGTACCCGGGATTGCGCTGGCCGTGCCGCACTTCGCCGGGTCGCACGCCTGTCCTGCGCGGGATGGACGCAGTCAGGTTGAGCGGAACACACTCAACTCGTGCGTCGTTGGACTCCCCGACAGCCCCCGGCCGGCTCGCCCGGCCCTTCCTGAGAGGACCGATCCCACAGACCATGCAGAGCAAGCTGACCACCCGTTCGCAGGAGGCGATCACGGCCGCCCAGCGGCTCGCGGTGGATCGCGGCCAGGCCGCGCTCGAGCCCCTGCACCTGCTCGCCGCGCTGCTCGAGCAGGCCGACGGCATCGCCGGCCCGCTGCTCAAGGCCGTGGGAGCCGACGTCGCCGACGTCCGGGCCAAGACCGACGCCGCGCTGCGACGGATGCCGAGCGTGAGCGGAGCGACCGTGCCCGCCCCCTCCCCGTCCCGGGAGCTGCTCCGGGTGCTCAACGCCGCCGGGGAGCAGGCCAGCGCGCTGGGCGACGAGTTCGTGTCCACCGAGCACCTGCTGGTGGGCCTGGCGAGCGCCGACGGCGAGGCGGCGGCGGTGCTCACGAGCGCCGGCGCGACCCGGGACGCGCTGCTGGCGGCCTTCCGCACCGTGCGCGGCAACCGGAAGGTCACCACCGCCGACCCGGAGAGCACCTTCCAGGCCCTGGAGAAGTACGCCGTCGACCTCACCGAGCGGGCCCGCGAGGGCAAGATCGACCCGGTCGTCGGCCGCGACACCGAGATCCGCCGCGTCGTGCAGGTGCTCTCCCGCCGCACCAAGAACAACCCGGTGCTGATCGGTGAGCCCGGCGTCGGCAAGACGGCGATCGTGGAGGGCCTGGCCCAGCGCATCGTCGCCGGCGACGTCCCGGAGAGCCTCAAGGGCAAGCGGCTGATGGCGCTCGACCTGGCCAGCATGGTCGCCGGCGCCAAGTACCGCGGCGAGTTCGAGGAGCGGCTCAAGGCCGTCCTGCAGGAGATCGCCGAGTCCGAGGGCGAGGTCATCACCTTCATCGACGAGCTGCACACCATCGTCGGCGCCGGAGCCACCGGCGACTCGGCCATGGACGCCGGCAACATGATCAAGCCGATGCTGGCCCGCGGTGAGCTGCGCATGGTCGGCGCGACCACGCTCGACGAGTACCGGGAGCACATCGAGAAGGACCCGGCCCTGGAGCGCCGCTTCCAGCAGGTCTTCGTCGGCGAGCCCTCGGTCGAGGACACCATCGGCATCCTGCGCGGCCTCAAGGAGCGCTACGAGGTCCACCACGGCGTCCGGATCACCGACGCGGCCATCGTCGCGGCCGCCACCCTGTCGGACCGCTACGTCACCGCCCGGTTCCTGCCGGACAAGGCGATCGACCTGGTCGACGAGGCCGCCAGCCGGCTGCGGATGGAGATCGACAGCCGGCCGGTCGAGGTCGACGAGGTCGAGCGCGCCGTCCGCCGGCTGGAGATCGAGGAGATGGCGCTGTCCAAGGAGGACGACCCGTCCTCCCAGGAGCGGCTGGCCGCGCTGCGCGCGGACCTGGCCGACAAGCGCCAGCAGCTCGACGAGCTGACCGCCCGGTGGCAGCAGGACAAGAGCGCGATCGTCCGCATCCAGCAGATCAAGGAGGAGCTGGAGCGGGCCCGCCTGGAGGCCGAGCGGGCCGAGCGCGACGGCGAGCTGGCCAAGGTCGCCGAGCTGCGCTACGGCCGGCTGCCCCAGCTGGAGAAGGCGCTGGCCGACGCCGAGGCCTCGGTCGCGGGCACCGACTCCATGCTCAAGGAGGAGGTCGGCCCCGACGACATCGCCGAGGTCGTCCAGGCCTGGACCGGCATCCCCGCCGGGCGGCTGCTCGAGGGGGAGACCCAGAAGCTGCTGCGGATGGAGGAGGAGCTCGGCCGGCGCGTCGTGGGCCAGCCCGACGCCGTCCGTGCCGTCTCCGACGCCGTGCGCCGGGCGCGCTCCGGCGTCGCCGACCCGAACCGGCCCACCGGGTCCTTCCTGTTCCTCGGCCCGACCGGTGTCGGCAAGACCGAGCTGGCCAAGGCGCTGGCGGAGTTCCTGTTCGACGACGAGCGGGCGATGGTCCGCATCGACATGAGCGAGTACTCCGAGAAGCACTCGGTGGCCCGGCTGGTCGGCGCCCCGCCCGGCTACGTCGGCTACGAGTCCGGCGGCCAGCTCACCGAGGCGGTGCGGCGGCGGCCCTACACCGTCGTGCTGTTCGACGAGGTCGAGAAGGCCCACCAGGACGTCTTCGACGTGCTGCTCCAGGTGCTCGACGACGGCCGGCTGACCGACGGCCAGGGCCGCACGGTGGACTTCCGGAACACCATCCTGATCCTGACGTCGAACCTCGGCTCGCACCTGATCGCCGACCAGTCGGTCGACGAGGAGCGGCGCCGGTCGGCGGTCATGGAGGTGGTCCGGCAGCACTTCAAGCCGGAGTTCCTCAACCGGCTGGACGACGTCGTGGTCTTCCACGCCCTCGGCAGCGAGGAGCTGGCCGGCATCGTCGACATCCAGGTCGGCGTGCTCGCCCGCCGGCTGGCGGCCCGCCGGCTCACGCTGCGGGTCACCGACGCCGCGCGCGAGTGGCTGGCGCTCAACGGGTTCGACCCGGTCTACGGCGCCCGCCCGCTGCGCCGGCTGGTGCAGTCGGCGATCGGCGACCAGCTGGCCAAGGCGCTGCTGGCGGGTGACATCCGGGACGGCGACGAGGTGGTCGTCGACGCCCCGGAGGACCTCGCCGAGGAGGGCCTGACCGTCCGCCGCGGCTGACGAAGGACCACCCTTCCCCCACGCCCCGCACGCTCGGCGCGGGCCCCGGGAGGGTGGCCGTTCCAGACCCTCACCAGGGGCCCGTCGTCCCACCCGGGGCGGCGGGCCCCAGCGCGTCACGGGGACGTCGGGCAGCGCGGTGTCCTGAGGAGCGGAGGCCCGGGAGGTCCCCGACGGAGGACGGGATGGGCTCTCCGCGACACGGGGGCGGCACCTGGCCGCGGTGCGGTCCGGAGGACCGCGGTGTCATCGATCCGGTCTCGATCCCCCACCGGCACTGGCCCGGCCCCGGAGGGTCCGTGATCCTCGGGCGGGACACCCGAGGAACGACCAGGGAGCGAGTGATGACGTCAGGGCAGGGCGGCCAGGACCCCCAGCAGGGACAGCCCCCGCAGGGCCCACCCGGCTGGCAGACGCCGCCGGTGCAGGGCTGGCAGAGCCCGCCGCCGCCTCAGCAGGGCTGGCAGAGCCCGGCGCCCCCGGGCTGGCAGCCCCCGCAGCAGGGGTGGGACGACCCGCAGCGAGGCTGGCAGGGGCAGCCGCCATACGGCTGGCCAGGCGCCCCGTCGGCGCCTGGCCAGAGGCTCCCGCACGAAGCGCCGCCGCGACCCGACGCGGTCCGCTTCGGTCTCGGTGCCTATGTGGCCCAGATGCTCCTGGGCCTGGTGGGGGCCGTGGTCGGCTTCGTCAGCTTCGACACGATCGCCGACGAGCAGCTGGCCGGCACCGGCATCGAGTTCTCCGAGGACACCGTGGGGACGCTGGCGGTGGGCATCCTGGTCTTCGGGCTGGTCCACGCGGCACTCCGGGTGCTGTTCATCTCCTTCGCGTGGAAGGGCCACAACTGGGCCCGCATCGTGCTCTTCGTGCTGGGTGCCTTCACCATCCTGGGCGGGCTGTCCTCCCTGGCGCAGCCGGACACCGGCTTCCTCACCGCCCTGGCGGTGTTCCAGACACTCCTGGTCGTCGTGGGGATCGTGCTGCTGACGCGGCCGCCGGCGAACGAGTGGTACCGGGCGATGGCCGCCCGCCGGCAGGCCGGACTGCGCTGACAGCTCGTTGCGGAACCATCACCGGAGGAAGTGCACCCGTAGCGCGACTGTCCCGAAGACCGGTCGTGACCACCACCGAGCAGACCCGCCGCGGCGGTCACCGGCCCCGCGGGCGGCCCCCTCGACACGCTGCCGGCCCTCGTCGGCGCCCTCGTGGGCACCGTCGCGCTGCAGGCCCCGCTCACCGTGCCGGCCACCGGCACCACGGACACCCGTCCGACGACGAGGCCCCGCTCCCCGAGCGCCTGCGGTCCGCCCTCGGTTCCGGCGACCGCAAGGGTGTCGGCCTCGACCGCCGCCGGTTCTTCCTCACCAGTGGTGCCGCCGCCGGTGCCGCCGTCGTCACCGGCGGCGCGGGTCGGCTGCTGCTGCGCCGCTCCGACGTCGACGGTGCGCGCGCCGACCTCGTCCTCCCGGCGCCGGCGTCCCCGGCCGCGCCGCTGCCCGTCGGTGCCGACCTCGCCCCGCAGGTCCAGGGCCGGACGCCGCTGTCCACCTCGAACCGCGAGTTCCACCGGGTCGACACCTCGATCACGGTGCCGCAGATCAGGCCGGCTGGCCGGTACCGCGCGCTGGCTCGGGATCCCCCTGGGGCACCCCTCCGCGAGACCGGCATCCAGTCCGGCTCCGACCAGCTGGTCTGCCGCTCCTCGGACGGCAGGACCACCGGCGCCCCGGCTGCAGGCGCGGCCCCGCCCCGCTCCCCGGGACAGGGCCAGGGCCCGAGCACGACGACCAAGGAGATCCACGTGGAGCGCACCCTCACCCGCACCGCCCTGCTGGCCGGTGTCTCGGCCCTCGCGCTGAGCATCACCGCCTGCGGCGCCGAGGACACCGCGTCCGACGCCGCTGGCAGCGCGGGCGGCGCGGCCAGCAGCGCCAGCGAGGACGCCATGGGCGGCAGCTCGTCGGCGCCCAGCGACAGCGGCACGTCGTCCGCGGAGCCCTTCGGCGAGGGCTGCGCCGCCGTCCTGGCCGACGGGGAGGGCTCCTTCGCCGGCATGACCGACGACCCGGTCGCCACCGCCGCCAGCAACAACCCGGTGCTGTCGACGCTGGTCCAGGTCGTCGTGCAGGCCAACCTGGTGGACACTCTCAACAGCGCCCAGGACGTCACCGTGATCGCCCCGGCGAACCCGGCCTTCGAGGCCGTCCCGCCGGACGCCCTGCGGGCGGTGCTGGCCGACGACGCCCGGCTGACCGCGATCCTGAGCCACCACGTCATCGAGGGCCGGCTGGCCCCCGACGAGCTGGCCGGCACGCACGCCACCCTGGGCGGTGACGAGGTCACCATCGAGGGCTCCGGCGAGAGCTTCACCGTCGCCCGGACCGTGACCGGCACCCCGGCCTCGGTCATCTGCGGCAACGTGCAGACGGCGAACGCCACCGTCTACGTCGTCGACCAGGTGCTCGCCCCGGCCCTGGGCTGAACGAGGCCCCGCTCCGGGACCGGGCGGGGGGGGGGGGGGGGGGGGGGGGGGGGGGGGGGGGGGGGGGGGGGGGGGGGGGGGGCGGGGCGGGGGGGGGGGGGGGGGGG
>NZ_JBJGZQ010000043.1:0-26811 GCF_054050595.1 Geodermatophilus sp. SYSU D00779 | reverse complement strand
GGGTGGGGGGGGGGCGGGGGGGGGGCGGGGGGGGGGCGGGTGGGGGGGGGCGGGGCCCGCGCGCGCCGCCGCGCCCCCCCCCCCCCCCCCCCCCCCCCCCCCCCCCCCCGGGAGGGAGCGGCATGAGGGTGGCACTGTTCGCCACGTGTCTGGTGGACACGGTGGCGCCGCAGGTCGCGATGGCCACGGCGAGGCTGCTGGAGCGGCTGGGCCACGAGGTCGTCGTCCCTGCCGGTCAGGCCTGTTGCGGGCAGATGCACGTCAACACCGGCTACCGGCGCGAGGCGGTGCCGATCGTGGCCAACCACGTGCGCGCCTTCGCCGGCGCGGAGGCGATCGTGTCGCCGTCCGGGTCGTGCGTGGCCTCGATCCACCACCAGCAGGCCATGGTGCTGCGGCGGGCCGGCGAGGACGAGCTGGCCGCCGAGGCCGAGGCCCTGGCCGAGCGCACCTACGAGCTCTCGCAGTTCCTCGTCGACGTCCTCGGGGTGACCGACGTCGGCGCCTACTACCCGCACCGGGTCACCTACCACCCGACCTGCCACTCGCTGCGGCTGCTGCGGGTCGGTGACCGGCCGCTGCAGCTGCTGCGCGCGGTGCGCGGGCTGGAGCTGGTCGAGCTGCCCGCCGCCGAGCAGTGCTGCGGCTTCGGCGGCACCTTCTCGATCAAGAACTCCGACACGTCGACGGCGATGCTGACCGACAAGATGGCCAACGTCCTGTCCACCCACGCGGAGGTGTGCACCGCCGGTGACGCCTCCTGCCTCATGCACATCGGCGGTGGGCTCTCCCGGCTGCGGTCGGGGACGCGCACCGTGCACCTGGCCGAGATCCTGGCCTCGACGGAGGACGCCGTGAGCCCGCACCAGACCACCCGACCGGCGGTGCCGGCATGACCACCGCACCCGAGCGCACCGACCCCACGCCGCTGGCCCCCGGCGCGCCCCGGTCCGGGACGACGTTCCTCGGCCTGCCCACCGCACCCCGCGGGGTCGGCCACCTGCGCGGCGACCGGCCCTTCCCGGACGCCGCCCGCGACGCGCTGCGCGACGGCCAGCTGCGCGCCAACCTCGGCCACGCGACCAGCACGATCCGCGCCAAGCGGGCGCGGGTCGTCGGCGAGGTGCCCGACTGGGAGCAGCTGCGGCAGGCCGGCAAGGCGTTGAAGACCGCCACCATGGCGCGTCTCGACGAGCACCTGGTCGAGCTGGAGCGCCAGGTGACCGCCCGCGGCGGCACGGTGCACTGGGCGCGCGACGCCGAGGAGGCCAACGCGATCGTCACCCGGCTGGTGCGGGCCACCGGCACCGACGAGGTCGTCAAGGTCAAGTCGATGGCCACCCAGGAGATCGGCCTCAACGAGGCGCTCGAGGCCGTTGGCATCACCGCGCACGAGACCGACCTCGCCGAGCTCATCGTGCAGCTCGGTGATGACGCGCCCAGCCACATCCTGGTGCCGGCGATCCACAAGAACCGCGCCGAGATCCGCGAGATCTTCCTGCGCACCATGCCGCAGTTCCAGGGCGAGGGCGCCGACCGCGACCTCCCCGACGAGCCGCGCCGGCTGGCCATGGCCGCGCGCACGCACCTGCGGGAGCGGTTCCTGCGGGCCAAGGTGGCGATCAGCGGCGCCAACTTCGCCGTCGCCGAGACCGGCACCCTCGCCGTCGTCGAGAGCGAGGGCAACGGGCGGATGTGCCTCACGCTGCCGCAGACGTTGATCACCGTCATGGGCATCGAGAAGTTGGTGCCGACCTGGCGCGACCTCGAGGTGTTCCTGCAGCTGCTCCCCCGCTCCTCCACCGGCGAGCGGATGAACCCCTACACCTCCACGTGGACCGGCGTGACCCCCGGCGACGGCCCGCAGGAGTTCCACCTGGTGCTGCTCGACAACGGGCGGACGGCGGTGCTCGCCGACGAGGTGGGCCGCGAGGCGCTGCACTGCATCCGCTGCTCGGCCTGCCTCAACGTCTGCCCGGTGTACGAGCGCACCGGCGGGCACTCCTACGGCTCGGTCTACCCGGGTCCCATCGGCGCCGTCCTGTCCCCGCAGCTGACCGGGGTCGAGGACAACGCCTCGCTGCCGTACGCCTCGTCGTTGTGCGGCGCCTGCTACGACGCCTGCCCGGTGGCCATCGACATCCCCTCGATCCTGGTGCACCTGCGCGCCGAGCACGTCGAGGCGCAGGAGAGGACCACCCCCGAGGCGGCCGTGTTCAAGGCGCTGTCCACGGCGATGTCGCACCCGCGGCTGTGGCGACTGACCCAGCGGGCCGCCGGTCTCGGCCGGCTGCTCGCCCGCGGGAGGCCGACGCTGCCACCGGTGCTGCCACCGCCGGCCTCGGGCTGGACCCGCAGTCGCGACCTCCCCACCCCACCGCGGGAGACCTTCACCCAGGCCTGGGCGCGGGAGCACGGGGGGCGGTCGTGACGAGCG
This sequence comes from Geodermatophilus sp. SYSU D00779, assembly GCF_054050595.1. Classification (NCBI taxonomy): domain Bacteria; kingdom Bacillati; phylum Actinomycetota; class Actinomycetes; order Geodermatophilales; family Geodermatophilaceae; genus Geodermatophilus; species Geodermatophilus sp. SYSU D00779. Next base: position 24,374 of record NZ_JBJGZQ010000043.1, on the reverse strand, counting down.
CGCGCGAGGAGGTGCTCGGCCGGATCCGCACCGCGCTGGGCGAGCACCGGCCGGGGGTGGTGGTCCCCCGCGACTACCGCGCCGCCGACGAGCGCCCGGCCGAGCAGCTGCGCGAGGTCCTCGTCGACCGGCTCGAGGACTACAAGGCCTCGGTGCTGCGCTGCGGTCCGGACGAGGTGGGGGCCACCGTCACCGCCGCCCTCGACACCGGGCTGGGGTCCGGCTGGGACGCCGGCTCGGTCGTCGTGGCGCCCGGGGTACCGGCGGAGTGGCGGCCGGACGGCGCCACCGAGGACGACGGCCGCCCCGCCGTCGAGCTCGCCGCGTTCGCCGCGACGCTGACCGGGGTGGCCGTGGCGATCGCGGAGACCGGCACGCTGGTGCTCGACGGCGGTCCGGTGTCCGGACGGCGGGCGGTCTCGCTGCTGCCCGACTGCCTGGTCTGCGTGGTCGAGGCCGGGCAGGTCGTGGGCGGCGTGCCGGAGGCGCTGCGCCGGCTGGACCCGACCGCGCCGCTCACGATGGTCAGCGGCCCGTCGGCGACCAGCGACATCGAGCTGGAGCGGGTCGAGGGCGTGCACGGCCCGCGCACGCTGGTCGTCGTCCTCGTCGCCTGACGCGGGCGGGAGCATCGCAGCGAGGGACGAGCGAGGAGCGGACCGGCCGCGGAAGGCGACCCGCGGGCACCGTCGCCTGACGCGGGCGGGAGCATCGCAGCGAGGGACGAGCGAGGAGCGGACCGGCCGCGGAAGGCGACCCGCGGGCACCGTCGCCCGACCGGTGGCCGGCCGGCTGGGAGCCGGCCGGCCGCCGACCCTCATGAGAGGACGACGAGCAGGTCACCGCCCTCCACCTGCTGCACGTTGCCGATGGCGAGTCGCTTGACGGTGCCGGCGACCGGTGCGGTGATGGCGGCCTCCATCTTCATCGCCTCGATGGTGGCGATCGGCTGCCCGGACTCGACGGTGTCCCCTTCCTCGACCTGGAGGGTGACCACGCCGGCGAACGGTGCGGCGACCTGGCCGGGGTCGCTGCGGTCGGCCTTCTCGGCGGCCTTCACCGCGGCCTCGATGGAGCGGTCGCGCACCGAGACCGGCCGCAGCTGCCCGTTGAGCGTGCACATGACGGTGCGCATGCCGCGCTCGTCGGGGTCGCTGATCGCCTCGATGCCCATGAGCAGGGTGACGCCGGGCTCGAGGTCGACGGCGTGCTCGTCGCCGGGCCGCAGGCCGTACAGGAACTCCTTGGTCGGCAGCACCGAGACGTCGCCGTACTGATCCGCGTGGGCCTCGAACTCGCGGGTGGGTGCCGGGAAGAGCAGCCGGTTGAGCGTCTGCCGCGGCGCCTCGGCCAGCCCGCGCTCGTCGTCGGCCGACAGCTCGGCCGGCGGCTCGGCGGGACGGCGGCCCTCCAGAGCCCGGGTGCGGAAGGGCTCGGGCCAGCCGCCGGGCGGGTCACCCAGCTCGCCGCGCAGGAACCCGATCACCGAGTCCGGCAGGTCGAACTTGCCCGGTTCGGCGGCGAAGTCCTCGACGCTGACGCCGGAGCCGACCAGCTGCAGCGCCAGGTCGCCGACCACCTTGGACGACGGCGTGACCTTCACCAGCCGGCCCAGCAGCCGGTCGGCGGCGGCGTAGGCGTCCTCGACCTCCTCGAACCGCTGCCCCAGCCCCAGGGCGATCGCCTGCTGGCGCAGGTTGGACAGCTGCCCGCCGGGGATCTCGTGCCGGTAGACCCGCCCCGTGGGCGCGGCCAGGCCCGACTCGAACGGCGCGTAGACCCGGCGCACCGCCTCCCAGTACGGCTCCAGGTCGTTGACCGCGGCCAGGTCCAGGCCGGTGGCGCGCTCGGTGGCGTCGGTCGCCGCGACGATCGCCGACAGCGGCGGCTGGCTCGTCGTCCCCGCCATGGAGGCGACCGCGCCGTCCACGGCGTCCACCCCTGCCGACCACGCGGCCAGCAGGGTGGCCAGCTGGCCGCCGGCGGTGTCGTGGGTGTGCAGGTGCACCGGCAGGTCGAAGCGCTCGCGCAGCGCCGTCACCAGCCGGGCGGCCGCGGGCGGGCGGAGCAGCCCGGCCATGTCCTTGATCGCGAGCACGTGCGCGCCGGCCTCGACGATCTGCTCGGCCAGCCGCAGGTAGTAGTCGAGGGTGTAGAGCGTCTCCCCCGGGTCGGAGAGGTCGCCGGTGTAGCAGAGCGCCACCTCCGCGACCGCCGTCCCGGTCTCGCGGACGGCGTCGATCGCCGGGCGCATCTGGGAGACGTCGTTGAGCGCGTCGAACACCCGGAAGACGTCGAGGCCGGTGGCCGCGGCCTCGCGGACGAACGTGTCGGTGACCGCCTCGGGGTAGGGCGTGTAGCCCACGGTGTTGCGGCCGCGCAGCAGCATCTGCAGGCAGACGTTGGGCACCGCCTCGCGCAGCGCGGCCAGCCGGTCCCACGGGTCCTCGTGCAGGAAGCGCAGCGCGACGTCGTAGGTCGCCCCGCCCCAGCACTCGAGGCTGAACAGCTGCGGGACGGTGCGGGCGACGTGCCCGGCGACGGCGAGCAGGTCCTTGGTGCGCACCCGGGTGGCCAGCAGCGACTGGTGGGCGTCGCGGAAGGTGGTGTCGGTGACCGCCAGCGCGGTCTGCCCCCGCAGCTCCGCGGCGAACCGCTCCGGCCCGAGTGCCAGCAGCCGCTGCCGGGAGCCGTCGGGCGGCGGCGTGCGCAGGTCCACCCGCGGCAGCTTCTGCACCGGGTCGACCAGGTGCGGGCGCTCGCCGTGCGGCTGGTTGACGGTGACGTCGGCCAGGTAGGTGAGCAGCCTGGTGCCCCGGTCGGCCGAGCTACGCGCGGTGAGCAGGTGCGGCCGCTGCTCGATGAACGACGTCGTCACCCGCCCGGCGGCGAAGTCCGGGTCGTCGAGCAGCGCCTGCAGGAACGGGATGTTGGTGGCCACGCCGCGGATGCGGAACTCGGCCACCGCGCGGCGGGCCCGCGCGACCGCGGTGGCGAAGTCCCGCCCGCGGCAGGTCAGCTTCACCAGCATCGAGTCGAAGTGCGCGCCGACCTCCGCACCCAGCGACGAGCCGCCGTCCAGGCGGATCCCGGCCCCGCCCGGCGAGCGGTAGGCGGTGATCCGGCCGGTGTCCGGGCGGAAGCCGTTGGCCGGGTCCTCGGTGGTGATCCGGCACTGCAGCGCCGCGCCCCGCAGCGCGATGGTGTCCTGCGACAGGCCCAGGTCGGCCAGGGTCTCCCCCGAGGCGATCCGCAGCTGGCTCTGCACCAGGTCGACGTCGGTGACCTCCTCGGTGACCGTGTGCTCGACCTGGATGCGCGGGTTCATCTCGATGAAGACGTGCCGGCCCTGGGCGTCGAGCAGGAACTCCACGGTGCCGGCGTTGACGTAGCCGATGGCCCGGGCGAAGGCGACCGCGTCGGCGCAGATCCGCTCCCGCAGCGCGGGGTCCAGGTTCGGCGCCGGCGCCAGCTCGACGACCTTCTGGTGCCGGCGCTGCACCGAGCAGTCCCGCTCGAACAGGTGCACCACGTTCCCCTGCCCGTCGGCCAGGATCTGCACCTCGATGTGCCGCGGGTCGACCACGGCCTGCTCCAGGAAGACCGTCGGGTCGCCGAAGGCCGACTCGGCCTCGCGCATCGCCGCCTGCACCGCGCCGGCCAGCTCGGCCGGGTCCTCCACCCGGCGCATGCCGCGCCCGCCGCCGCCGGCGACGGCCTTGACGAACACCGGGAACGGCAGCTGCTCGGCGGCGGCCAGGAGGGCGTCGAGGTCGGCACTGGGCTCGGAGGAGGCGAGCACCGGCAGCCCGGCGTCGCGGGCCGCAGCGATCGCCCGGGCCTTGTTGCCGGTCAGCTCCAGCACCGACGCCGGGGGACCGACGAAGGTGATGCCCGCCTGCGCGCACGCCTCGGCCAGCTCGGGGTTCTCCGACAGGAAGCCGTAGCCGGGGTAGACCGCGTCCGCGCCCGCCCGCCGGGCGGCGCCGACGATCTCGTCGACCGATAGGTAGGCACGCACCGGGTGCCCCTCCTCGCCGATCTGGTAGCTCTCGTCGGCCTTGAGCCGGTGCACCGAGTTGCGGTCCTCCCACGGGAAGACGGCCACCGTGTCGGCGCCCAGCTCGTAGGCGGCGCGGAACGCCCGCACCGCGATCTCGCCTCGGTTCGCGACCAGCACCTTGGTGAACACAGCACCCCTCCAGGGTCGGGACGGCGCGACGAGCCTCCCAGAACACCCCGGGTGGCGCGGCACCCCTACGAGCCTCACGCGGACCTGCCCGGCGTGTCCACCCGGCCCCGGCAGTGCACTCTGCACCGGGGCGACGGTGGGATCGGTGCGGTCCGACCTGCGCGGGGTGAATCGCGTCACGCAGGATGAGGGCCTGGCCGGGACGGGGAGGCGACACGTGGTGGTGCGCAGTACGGTCCGCTGGGCCGCGACCCACGGGGCGATGCGGCTGGCGATCCGGGGCCGCGCGCGGGCGGGCAACCCGGACGCCGAGGTGCTCGTCGACCCCGGGGTCCGCGAGGACCCCTACGCCCACTACGAGCGGCTGCGGACCGCGGCCCCCCTCACCGGCGGCGCCTTCGCGCGGGTCAGCGTCCACCACGACGTCTGCACCGACGTCCTGCGCAGCGACGACTTCGGGCAGATCGGCGGGTCCCGCACCGAGGGCCTGCCGCCCGTGCTGGCCGCGGCGCTGCGGCTGGCCGGCCCGCGCCCGAGCGTCGGTCCGATCGACGCGCCGTCGATGCTCGCCGTCGACCCGCCGGAGCACACCCGCTACCGCCGGCTGGTCACCCGGGCCTTCAGCGCCCGGGCCGTCGCCCGGCTGCGCGACCGCACCGAGGCCATCGCCGGCGAGCTGCTCGACGACCTCGAGCGCCAGGCCGCCGCGAACGGCGGCCGGGTCGACCTGGTCGCCCGCTACGCCAGCCTGCTGCCGGTCACGGTGATCTCCGAGGTGCTGGGCGTCCCGGTGGCGATGCGCGAGCAGTTCCTGGCCTGGGGCGACGGCGCCACCCCGAGCCTGGACATGGGTGTGGACCTGCGCACCCACCGCAGCGTCGAGCGCAACCTCGGCGAGCTCGACGCCTGGTTCCGCGGGCACCTGCGCCAGCTGCGCCGCTCCCCCGGCGAGGACCTGCTCTCCACGCTGGTGAGCACCGCCGACGACGACGGCAGCGGGCTCACCGAGCACGAGCTGCTGGCCACGGCCGCCCTCGTCTTCGGTGCCGGGTTCGAGACGACGGTCAACCTGGTCGCCAACGGCGCCGCGCTGCTGTTCGCCCACCCCGACCAGCGGCGGCTGCTGGCCGAGGACCCGTCGCTGTGGCCGAACGCCATCGACGAGGTCCTCCGCGTCGAGTCCCCGGTGCAGCGGACCGGACGGCGGGCCAAGCGCGACACCACGGTGCACGGGGTGCCGATCGCCGAGGGCGAGCTGGTGCTGTGCCTGCTGGCCGGGGCCAACCGGGACCCGCGGGTGTTCGCCGACCCGCACGCCTTCGACGTCACCCGCGCCAACGCCCGCGACCACGTCGCCTTCTCCAGCGGCATCCACTACTGCCTCGGCGCCGCGCTGGCCCGGATGGAGGGCGAGGTGGCGCTGCGGGCGCTGTTCCAGCGGTTCCCCGACCTCGCCGCCGGCGGCCCCGGCCGCCGTCGCCGCACGGTCGTCCTGCGCGGCTACGAGTCGCTGCCCGCCCTCGTCCCGTCGCTGACCCGCACCGGCTGAACGGCGCACAGCAGGGTGTGACGAACGAGACCGACCAGACTGGTCTGTCGACCGACCAGAATGGTCGGTGACGACGTACCGTCCCTCCCGTGACACGACCGTTCCGGCAGCAGGTCGACGAGGGCATCCTCGACCGGGCCGCTGCCCTCTTCGCCCGGCGCGGGTTCGCCAAGACCTCGGTGCAGGACGTCGCGGACGCCGTCGGTCTGTCCAAGACCGGGCTGCTGCACCACTACCCGAGCAAGGACGCGCTGCACGAGGCGGTGCTCGCCCAGGCCGGCACGCTGGGCCGGCGGGTGCTCGACCAGGTGGGCGACCTGCCCCTCGGTCCGACGCGCGACCGGCACGTGCTGGAGGTCCTGGTCGACGTCGCGCTGGCCCACCCCGGGCTGGTCGCGCTGCTGCTCGCGCCGGTGACCGACCTCGACGCCGAGCCGCACCCGGCCGTCACCGGCCCGGTGCTGCACGCCTTCGGCGTCGACCCCGAGACCACCGAGCCGCCGCGGCTCGTCCGGGTCATCGGCGCGCTCGCCGCCCTGGCCGTCCTGACCCTGGCCGCGCACGCCCAGGACCGGACCACCGCGTGGCGGCAGCACATCGTCGCCACCTGCTTCGACGCGCTCGGCCACCGCCGTCCGGACGCCGCTCCTTCTCATCCCGACCAGGTGGAGGCCTGATCCCGCATGGCTCTTCTGTTGTCCCGGCTCGGTGCGTTCTCGCACCGGCACCGCGTGGCCGTCGTCCTCGTGTGGCTGCTCGTGCTCGTCGGCGGAGGCGTGGGGGCGGTGACCCTGGCAGGTGAGACGTCGGACAGCTTCTCCATCCCCGGCCAGGAGTCGACGACCGCGCTGGAGCGCATCAGCGAGGAGTTCGGCGCCGCGGGCGGTGCGACCGCCCAGGTGGTGGTCGTCGCACCGGACGGCCAGACGCTGACGACCCCGGAGAGCGCCGCGGCCGTGGGCGCGCTGGTCGCCGAGCTGGGCGAGCTGCCCGGCGTCGCGTCGGCCAGCAACCCGCTGGACCCGGCCGCCCCCTCGGTCGACCCCGGGCTGACCACCGGCTACAGCACCGTCACCTACGAGGCGCCGGTCGGCGGGGTCACCCCCGAGCAGCAGGACGCGCTGACCGCGGCCGTCGCGGACGCCGGGGACGGCGCGCTCACCGTCGAGGTCACCGGCCAGGCGATCCAGGCGCCGCCGCACGTCGGCGGTCCCGCCGAGGTGATCGGTGTCATCGTCGCGCTCGTCGTCCTCGCCGTCACCTACGGCTCGCTGGTCGTCGCCGGCCTGAACCTGCTGACCGCGCTCGTCGGCGTCGGCATCGGCGTCCTCGGCATCACCATCGCCACCGGCTTCACCGACCTGTCGTCGACCACCCCGATCCTGGCCGCGATGCTCGGCCTGGCCGTCGGCATCGACTACGCGCTGTTCATCGTCAGCCGGTTCCGGCAGGAGCTGCGGCGCGGTGCCGACGTCGCCACCGCGGTCGCCACAGCCGTCGGCACCGCGGGCTCCGCGGTCGTCACCGCCGGGCTCACCGTCGTCATCGCGCTGACCGGGCTGTTCGTCGCCGGCATCCCGTTCCTCACCCAGATGGGCCTCGCCGCGGCCGCGACGATCGTCGTCGCCGTCCTCGTCGCGCTCACCCTGGTCCCCGCCGCGCTGGGCTTCCTCGGCCTGCGCGCGCTGCCCAAGCGGCAGCGCGCCACCGCGCCGACGCACCACGCGGCGAGCCAGGGCTTCCTCGCCGGCTGGGTCACCGCGGTCACCCGCCACCGCCTGGTCGCCCTGCTGCTGACGGTCGTCGGGCTCGGCACCGTCGCCGTCCCGTTCTCCTCGATGCAGACCACGCTGGTGCAGACCCCGCCGGAGGACAGCACCCAGGCCCGGGCCGAGCAGCTGCTCGCCGACGGCTTCGGGGCCGGCTCCAACGGTCCGCTCACCGTGCTCTTCGAGGGCGACGGCGCGGTGCAGGCAGCGACCACGGCCGCCGGCGAGATCCCGGGGCTGGACGACGTCGCGATCGTGACCCCGCCGGTGCCGAACGCCGACGGCACCGCCGCGCTGGTGAGCGTGATCCCGCAGTCCGGCCCGACCGACCCGGCCACCGAGCAGCTCGTCGCCGACCTGCGCGACCTGCTGGCCGACGTCGACGGCGCGCAGGTCTCGGTCACCGGAGCCACCGCGGTCAGCGTGGACGTCGCCACCAGCCTGGACGCCGCCCTGCCGGTCTACCTGGCGCTGGTCGTGGGCCTGGCCCTGGTGCTGCTCGTGCTGGTCTTCCGCTCGCTGCTGGTGCCGCTGGTCGGCGTCCTCGGCTTCGTGCTCACCGTCGGGGCGGCGCTCGGCGCCACGGTCGCGGTGTTCCAGTGGGGCTGGCTGGCCGACCTGGTCAACCTCGAGGGCACCGGCCCGCTGATCAGCCTCACGCCGATCCTGGTCATCGGCATCCTGTTCGGGCTGGCGATGGACTACCAGATCTTCCTGGTGTCCCGGATGCACGAGGCGCACAGCCACGGCGCCGCGCCCCTGGAAGCCGTCCGCACCGGGTTCCGCCAGGCCGCCCCGGTCGTCGTCGCGGCCGCGCTGATCATGTTCTCGGTGTTCGCCGGCTTCGTGCCCTCCGGGGACGCGACCATCAAGTCGATCGCCTTCGCGCTGGCCGCCGGCATCGCCTTCGACGCCTTCGTCGTCCGCATGGTGCTCGTCCCCGCGGCGCTGGCCCTGCTCGGCGACCGGGCGTGGTGGCTGCCGCGCTGGCTGCGCTGGCTGCCCACCCTCGACGTCGAGGGCGCCGCGCTGGAGCGGTCCGCCGCCCGGCCGCAGCCCCAGCAGCAGCCCGAGGTGGTCGGCGCCGGCGAGCGCTGACCCCTCCCGCACGAACGGCGCGGCCCGCCTCCCCTCGGGGAGGCGGGCCGCGCTGCTACTCGGGTCGACACCCCGTCACTCGTCGAAGACGAGCGACGGGGTGTCGACCCTCAGGGTCTCGCCGCGGAAGAACTCCGGGTGCCGAGCGCGCCAGACGAGCATGAGGACCACGCCGAGCAGCAGCAGCCCGATCCCGACGACGAAGACGCTGCCGATGCCGAACACCGAGGAGCCGCTGCCGTAGGCGGGGTCGAGGGTGTCGACCGCCGTCTGCACGAACACCGCGGTCAGCATCAGCGCGCCCAGCAGCGGGAGGACGCCCTTGAACACCAGGTCGCGGGCGCTGCGGCGCAGCTCGTGCCGGAAGTACCAGACGCAGGCGTAGGCGGTCAGGCCGTAGTAGAAGCAGATCATCAGGCCCAGCGCGTAGATCGTGTCGATCAGCACGTTCTCGCTGATGATCGTCATGCCCACGTAGAACGCGGCCGTGGCGGCCCCGGCGACCAGGGTGGCGGTCGACGGCACCTTGAAGCGCGGGTGCACCTCGGCCAGGCGCTGGGGCAGGGCCCCGTAGGTGCCCATCGCCAGCATGGTCCGGGTGGTCGGCAGGAAGGTCGTCTGCAGCGACGACGCCGAGCTGGCGACGACGGCGAGGAAGAGCAGGAACGCCAGGCCCGGGCCCATGACCGGGCCGGCCAGCGCGGCGAAGACGTTGTCCCCGGTGTCGGGGTTGCCGAGGCCCGTGCCCTCGGTGCCGATGCCGGCGTACACCTGCACGGCGATCGCCACGCCGACGTACGTCACGATGATCACGAGCATGGTCAGCAGCGCGGCCCGACCCGGCGTGCGGGCGCTCCCGGCGGTCTCCTCGTTGACCGTCAGGCAGGTGTCCCAGCCCCAGTAGATGAACAGCGACAGGGACAGCCCGGCGGTGAAGGCGCTGAAACTGGTGATGGCCGTCGGGTCCAGCCAGGAGGCGTCGAAGGGGATGGCGCCCGGCGCGGAGCCCGACTTGACCAGCGCCAGGACGGCGAACACCGCGAGCACGGCCATCTGGAAACCGACCAGCACGTACTGCACCCGCTTGGTGGCCTCCACGCCCCGGTAGGTGATCCAGGTCGCGACGGCGACGAAGGCCACGCAGGTGAGGGCGTTGACGACCGTGTTGTCGCCCAGCGTCGCCACCGACTCCGAGCCGGTGAGCTCACCGAGCAGCAGGTAGAAGAAGGACACCGCCACGCCGGCGAGGTTCGACAGCACGATCACCGTGGCCAGCAGCGCGCCCCAGCCGCACAGCCAGCCGACGTAGGGGTTGAACGCCTTGGTCGACCAGGTGAACGACGTCCCGCAGTCCGGCGCCACCCGGTTGAGCTCCCGGTAGGCGTAGGCGACCAGCAGCATCGGCAGGAAGCCGGCCAGGAAGATGGCCGGCATCTGCAGGCCGACCTCGGTCACCGTGGGCCCGAGGGTGGCCGTCAGCGCGTACACCGGCGCGATGCTCGAGACGCCGAGCACCACGCTGGCCAGCAGGCCCACGGAGTTGCTCGCCAGCCCCTTGGCCCGCAGGTCGGCCTCGGGCAGATGCCCGGCGCCCTGTTCGACCGCCATGCGGTCCTCCTCTCGTCGCACCGCACGAAGCGGCCTGTCCTCAGCCGGCGGGTGTGCCGCGCCTCACACGCGACAGCCAGCCAGCTCGCCGCGGATCGCGGAAGAGGCCGGCGTGTACACCCGGCCCGGGTCCGAGCGACACTCCGGCATGACCGAGGCCCACGGATCCGAGCGCGAGCAGCATGCCGCACGACTGTTTCGCGTGCGTGTCCGCCCGACACTCATCCATTCCGTCGGGTGACGCCGCACCTCGGCGGCGAGGGGTGCCGCGAGGACGTGCGCTCAGACCGGGCCGACGGGGAGCCGGCCGCGCATCCCGGCGAGCAGCGCCTCCAGGCCCAGCTCGAACGCCGCGTCGGCCCGCGCCCGCCCCTGCGGCGCCGCACGCAGCGCGGCCTCCAGGGCCGGAGTGTCGCCGCCGCCGGCGCGCCAGACCTCGTCGGGCGCCGCGAGGTCGAGCGCCGCGCCGAGCGCGTAGCTGTCCAGCACGCTCACCCACAGCATGACCTGGTCCTCGGGGAAGCCGGCGGTCCCGAGGAGGTCGGCCACGCGGTCGTAGCCGAGCAGGACCGAGCCGGCCGTCATCGTCTGCTCGCTCAGCAGCGGGATCAGGTTCGGGTGCTCGGCGAGCGCCTGCCGGTAGGAGCGCATCCAGGAGGCCACCTGGTCGCCCCAGTCGGACCGGTCGAGCGGCGGGATCTCGAGGTGGGCGACCAGCCGCTCCCGCAGCATCTCGACGATCTCCGGCCGGCCACTCACGTGGTGGTAGATCGACGACGCGCTCGCGCCGAGCCGCGCGGCGAGGTCGGCCATCGTCAGCCGTCCCCGCTCGTCGATGCATGCCAGCGCCGCGTCGAGGATCGTCTCGACGTCCAGCAACCGCCTCCGCCGCTGCACCACGTGCCCCTCCTCCTCCCGAGCCCCGCGCACGGGTCGCCACGGGCCGCTTGACAACTGTGAAGCAGGCCACCATCTTAACCGAACGCCATTCGGTTAAGAGCCTCCGGCCCTGGAAGGACCGCCGTGCCCGCCTCCTCCTCTCCTCCCGCCTCCGTCGTGCACGACGGCGACGGCCACCTCAAGCGCGGTGTCCTGGGCACCGGCGGCCTCGTCTTCATGGTGGTCGCCGCCGCCGCCCCGCTGACCGTCATGGCCGGCGTGGCCCCGCTCGCCATCCTGGTCGGCGGCGTCGGCGCCCCGGTGGCCTACCTGGCGTCGGGAGTGGTGCTCACCGTCTTCGCGGTCGCCTTCACCCGCATGACCAGGCACGTGGGCAGCGCCGGCGCCTTCTACGCGTACGTCGCGAAGGGGCTGGGTCGGACGTGGGGGCTGGCTGCCGCGCTCCTCGCGCTGGTGTCCTACAACGCGCTGATGATCGGGGTGTACGGCCTGTTCGCCGTCCAGGCGCAGGCGACGCTGGCCGACGTCTTCGGGGTGACGGTCCCGTGGCCGCTCGTCGCCCTCGTGGCCGTCGGCCTGGTCCTGCTCGTGGGCTGGCTGGGCATCGACGTGGGCGCCAAGGTGCTCGGCGTCCTGCTCGTCCTGGAGACCGGCATCCTGCTGCTGATGGCCGTCGGCGTCCTCGCAGGCGGTGGCGCCTCGGGGCTGGACGCGGCCTCCTTCACGGCCGACGCGGTGTTCAGCCCCGGCATGGCCGGCGTCCTGGCCTTCAGCTTCGCGGCCTTCATGGGCTTCGAGTCCACGGTGCTGTACCGCAAGGAGGCCCGGGACCCCGAGCGCACCGTCCCGCGGGCCACCTACCTCGCCGTCGGCTCCATGGCGGCCTTGTACTGCTTCATCGTCTGGTCGGTGGTCCAGGCCTTCGGCAGCGACCGGGCGGTGGCCGCCGCCGAGGGGGACCTCGCCGGCATGTTCTTCACCGTCATCGAGACCTACGTGGGGCCGTGGGCCAGCACGCTGATGCACCTGCTCGTCGTCAGCAGCGTGTACGCCTCGCAGATCGCCTTCCACAACGCGATCAACCGCTACGCGTTCGCGCTCTCCCGGGACGGCGTGCTGCCCCGCTGGGTCGGGACGGTGCACCCGCGCTTCGGCTCGCCGTACCGGGCGGGCCTCCTGCAGACGGCCCTCGCCGTCGTCGTCATCGCGGTGTTCGCCGTGGCCGGGGCCGACCCCTACGAACAGCTGCTGCTCTGGGTGAACACGCCGGGGGTCGTCGGCGTCCTCGTCCTGCAGACGATGACGGCCGCGGCCACGGTGGCGTACTTCGTCCGCCGCAACCGCGCTGCCGCCACACCGCTCGCCGTCGGCGCCGGCGTCGCGTCCGGCGTCCTGCTGGCCGCGGCCACCTACTTCCTGGTCGACCACATCGAGCTGCTCACCGCCGCGTCGACGACGGTCAACGTCCTGCTGGTCGGCATCGTGCCGCTGACGCTCGCCATCGGGACGGCGTCCGCCCTCTGGCTGCGCGCCCGCCATCCGGAGCGCTACGCCGGGATCGGGGAGGGCGTGGACGCCGGAGCCGCACCCACCCCCGAACTGCTCACCACCACCGACGACCGCTGAGACGGAGACACACCCGTGGACGCCGACCTGGTCATCACGACCGACACCGTGCACACCCTGACCGGCGGGGGCCCGCCGGTGAAGGCGGTCGCGATCGCCGGCGGCCTCGTGGTCGCCACCGGCACCCGCCGGGACGTCGCCGACTGGCGCGGCGCCCGGACCGAGGTCGTCGACCTCGGTCCGGCCACGCTGACTCCGGGCCTCACCGACGGTCACCTGCACCCCGTGATGGGCCTGCAGCTGACCGCGGACGTCGACCTCTCCGGCGCCCGGTCGCTGGAGGAGGCGCAGGACCTGCTCGCCGCGGCGGCGTCCGGCCGGGAACCGGACGCGTGGGTCCAGGCATGGGGGCTGGACCCCAACCTCTTCGGGGGCTCCCCCGTCACCAACGCCCCGCTGGAGGCGGCCGTGGGCGGGCGGCCGGCCTTCGTGCGGCTGTTCGACGCGCACTCCGCGCTCGCGACCGACCGGGCGCTGCGGATCGCCGGGGTGGACGGCCCCCGGTCGTTCACCCAGCGGGCCGTCGTCGTCTGCGACGAGTCCGACCGCCCCACCGGCCTCCTCCTCGAGGCGGCAGCCATGGACCTGGTGCAGGACCACGTGCCGCTCGACCCGCTCCCGGTGCGCGCCCGGCAGCTGCACGAGCTCCTCGCGGCCATGGCGGCCACCGGGCTGACCGGTGGCCACGTGATGGACCTCCTCGGGGACAGCCGGGCGGTCGTGGCGGCGGCGGAGGACGCGCAGGACCTGCCGTTGCGGCTGCGCTTCGCCCCGTGGTGCCTGCCCGGGGTGGACGCCGACGGGCTGGCCGAGCTCGTGGACCTCCAGGGGCGGGGCGGTCGCAGGTGGGCCGTCGGCGGGGTCAAGTTCATGATCGACGGGACGATCGACAACGGAACGGCCTGGCTCGAGCAGCCCGACGCGCTGGGCGAGTCGACCGAGGGCTTCTGGCCGGAGCCGGCGGAGTACGCCCGGGCCGTGCGCGCGCTGGCCGCGGCGGGCGTCCCGACGGCCACGCACGCGATCGGCGACGCCGGGGTCCGGCACGCCCTGAGCGCCCTGGCGGGGCTGGACCGACCGACGGCCGGGGCGCACCGCATCGAACACATCGAGACGCTCCCGAGCGCGCTCATCGGGGCCTTCGTGCGCCAGGGCGTCGTGGCCAGCATGCAGCCGACCCACTGCACCCACTTCACCCGCGCCGACCACACCGACAACTGGTCCACCCGGCTCGGCCCGGAGCGGGCCGGCCGCGCCTGGCGCTGCCGGGACCTGCGCGACGCGGGCGTGCCCCTGGTGCTGGGGTCGGACTGGCCCGTGGCGCCCTTCGACCCCCGGCGGGTCCTCGCCGACGCGCAGCTGCGCCGCCCCGCGGGCGAGCCGGACGTCGTCCCGGTGCAGCCTCACCAGGGGCTGACGCCTCTGATGGCCCTGGAGGGGTACACCACGCAGGCCGCCTGGGCGGCCGGCGAAGCCGGGTGCTCGGGGCGCATCGCCCCGGGCATGCGTGCGGACCTCACGGCCTTCGCCGTCGACCCCCTGCAGGCGCCCCCCGACGAGCTGGCCGACGCCCCCGTCGTCCTCACCGCGGTCGGTGGCAGCATCGTCCACCGGGGGGCGACGGTCAGCGGGTGACTGCGCCGACCGAACCCACGAGGGGCTTGGCGGCACGGGATCCGTCGTATAGCCTCGCTCAGAGCACGGATTCCGTCGCCGCCCGCGTGTGCCGTGCCTCCTCCCCCACCGCACGACCGATCGGACCTCGACACCATGACGCGCTACGGCGCCCAGTTCGGGCCTGACATCACCTACCTCGGCGTCGACCGCTGCGACCTGTCCGACCCGGAATCGTTCGCCGGCGCCGACGTCGTCGTGCTGGGCGCGCCCTTCGACGGCGGCACCTCGCACCGCCCGGGCACCCGCTTCGGCCCGCAGGCGATCCGGATGACCGACTACCTGGCCCACGACGGGTCCCGGCCGAGCCTGGCGCTGCGCACCGACGGGCTGCGCGACCTGCGGGTGCTCGACGCCGGGGACGTCGAGATGTACTCCGGCGACATCGAGACGGCGCTGGGTGCGCTGGAGGCCGCGGTCGAGGCGGTGGCCCGCTCCGGCGCCATCCCGGTGGTGCTGGGCGGCGACCACTCGATCGCGTTCGCCGACGCCAAGGGCGTGGCCAACGTGCTCGGCCACGGCCGCGTCTCGATGGTCCACTTCGACGCCCACGCCGACACCGGCGACATCGAGTTCGGCTCGCTGTGGGGCCACGGGCAGCCGATGCGCCGGCTCATCGAGTCGGGGGCGTTGCGCGGCGACCGGTTCCTGCAGGTCGGCCTGCGCGGCTACTGGCCCCCGCCGGAGACGCTGGACTGGATGGCGGCGCAGCGGATGCGCTCCTACGAGATGACCGAGATCGGGCACCGGGGGCTGGACACCTGCCTGACCGAGGCATCGGCCATCGCCACCGACGAGTGCGACGGCGTCTTCCTCTCGGTCGACATCGACGTCTGCGACCCCGGGCACGCGCCCGGCACCGGGACCCCCGAGCCGGGCGGGCTGACCGCGCGCCAGCTGCTGGACGCCGTCCGCCGGCTGTGCCTGGAGCTGCCCGTGGTCGGCGTCGACGTGGTCGAGGTCAGCCCGCCCTACGACCACGCCGACATCACCGCGGCCCTGGCCAACCGGGTCGTCCTCGAGGCGCTCTCGGCCATCGCCCGCCGCCGGCGCGACGCCCGCGACGGCACCCGCTGGGACCCCTCGCTCCCCCTGCTCGCGAACCGCCCCGACACCACCACCCAGGAGAACCCGTCATGACCGAGCTCGCGACGTCCTGCCACGGCACCGGCTCGGCCGGCACGCGCGCCACCGCCGGCACGCCGCACCCGCTCGACCCGCTGAGCGCCGAGGAGTTCCGCGCCGCCGCGGCCATCCTGCGTCGCGACCGCGGGGTCGACGAGCGCTGGCGGTTCGCCTCCATCGAGCTGCGCGAGCCGGCCAAGGACGTCGTCCGCGCGTTCCGCCCCGGCGACCCGATCCGCCGCGAGGCCCGGGTGACCGCCTGGAACCGCGACGAGGGGACGCCGTACAAGGCGGTCGTCTCGCTCACCGACGACGCCGTACTCTCCTGGGAAGCGGTGCCCGGCCAGCAGGCGAACATGACCCTCGACGAGTGGCACGAGGCGCACGAGGTGCTGATCGAGCACCCCGTCGTGGTCGAGGCGCTCGCCAAGCGCGGCATCACCGACCTCGACCTGGTGCTCATCGACACCTGGGCCTACGGGCACTCGCTCATCCCCCAGGGGCTGCAGGAGCGCCGGGTCGGCTGGACCGACGTCTGGCGCCGCTCGGTCAAGGGCGGCAACCCCTACGCCAACCCGGTCATGGGCCTGCACTTCGTCGTCGACCTCAACACGATGGAGCTGCTGCACGTCGAGGACACCGCACCCCCGGCGCAGCCCGCCGTCATGGGCGAGTACGTGCCCTCGCTGGTGCCCGGCCTCGAGCAGCGCACCGACGTCAAGCCGCTGGAGATCACCCAGCCCGAGGGCGTCTCGTTCACCCTCGACGGCCACGAGCTGCGCTGGCAGAAGTGGTCGATGCGGCTGGGCTTCAACCACCGCGAGGGCCTGGTGATCCACCGGGTCGCCTACGACGGCCGCCCGATCGCGCACCGCATGTCGTTCGCCGAGATGGTCGTGCCCTACCGCGACCCCAGCCCCGACCACCACCGGCGCACCGCCTTCGACGTCGGCGAGTGGGGCCTGGGCTTCATGACCACCTCGCTCAAGCTCGGCTGCGACTGCCTCGGCGACATCACCTACGTCGACGCCGTCCTGCACGACACCCGCGGCGAGCCGTACACGATCGAGAACGCCATCTGCCTGCACGAGGAGGACGACGGCGTGCTGTGGAAGCACGTCGACGAGCAGGCCGGCGCCGAGGTGCGGCGGTCGCGGCGGATGGTCGTCTCGTTCCACGCCACGGTGGCCAACTACGAGTACCTGACCTACTGGCGCTTCTACCAGGACGGCACCATCCAGTGCGAGGTCCGGGCCACCGGGATCATGGTGACCAGCGCCTACGAGGACACCCCGCCGGCCTACGGCACCGTCGTCGACGAGCGCACCTACGCGCCGATCCACCAGCACTTCGTCGTCGCCCGGCTGGACATGGAGGTCGACGGCCCGGAGAACACCCTCGTCGTCACCGAGAGCGAGGCGCTGCCGGTGTCCGAGGACAACCCGTACGGCCTCGCCGTGGTGACCCGCAGCCGCGCGGTGGAGAGCGAGTCCGAGGGGCGGCTGGACGTCGACTTCGCCACCCAGCGCAGCTTCAAGGTGGTCAACCGGACCAAGCCCAACCGCCTGGGGACGGCGCCGGGCTACAAGCTCTACCCGAACTCGGCGCTGCCCGCGCTGGCCGACCCGGGCGCGCCGTTCCGGCAGCGGGCGCAGGTCATCGACCACCCGGTGTGGGTGAGCCGGTTCGACGAGGAGGAGCGCTGGCCCTCCGGCGAGTTCTGCAACCAGAGCCGCCGGGACGAGGGGCTGCCCGTCTGGCAGGAGGCCGACCGCCCGCTCGTGGACACCGACCTCGTGCTCTGGCACGTGTTCGGCATCCACCACGTGCCGCGGCCCGAGGACTGGCCGGTCATGCCGGTCGACGTCGTCTCCTTCGAGCTCAAGCCGGTCGGCTTCTTCGACCGCAACCCCGCGCTCGACGTGCCCCCCGCCCCCGGCTCCTGCCACTAGCCATGAGCGGCGCGGCCCTCCAACCGCTCGACGCGGCGGCCCTGCCGCGGTTCCTCGCGCGGAGCGCGGCGGGGGCCGCGGCGGGGTGCGCCGCGGTGCACGGACTGGGGCTGCTCGCCGCGCCGCACGCCGGGATGGCGCTGCTGTCGGCCTGCCTGCTGTGCGGGGTGCACCTGTGGCGGCAACCGAGCCGGGCGGCGTGGGCCGCGCACGTCGTCCTGACGACGGCGATGCTCGTCGCCCACCCGCCCGTCCTCGACGCGCACGCGCACTCCCCCGCGACCGGCCTGGCCGCGTGGGCCGGGCCGGTCGCCGGACTGTTGGCGGTCGTGGCGCTGCTGCTGGCCGCGGTACGCGGGGTCGGCGCGGTGCGCCGTACCGAGCTGACCGTCGGCAGCTGAGCACTGGTCGACGGTCACCCGTGGTCGTCCTCGATCGGGCCCACGTCCGGTCGGTTCGCGATGGGAAGCTCGCCGTCCCGGTGCGCACTAACCCACTGCGGCACCCTGCGGGTTGTCGATGACGTACCGCCACGTCCCGTCCGACTGCCGCCGCATGACATCCGTCGCCGTCCCGGACTGACGGGAGACCTCCCCGTCGGCCCCGGACAGCTGCAGGGTCCACCGTGAGATGACCAGGGCGATGTCGCCCGCCACGAACACGGTCGGCGGCAGCCCCTCCAGACGAGGCTCCGACTCGAACAAGGTCACCAACGCGGCACGGATCTGCTCGTGCCCGCGCACGACGACGCCGCTGTCAGCGTCGATGAACACCCCATCGGCCTCGAACAGCTCCAGCGCCGCGTCGAGGTCGCGTTCGGAGATGGCCCGTCCCATCAGCGCGTCCGTCGCCTGAGGGCTCGCCCCTGCCATGTGACCCACCCCGTCGCCGCCGTCTCGTCTGGGGGTCCGCGCACAGATCATGTCCCCGGGGGACGGGCTCTCACCAGGTGTCGATGAGCGGCCGATGCCACGAGACTGCAGCCGGGTGGATCCGGTCTGCCGAAGCCGAGGGCGGACATCGACCAGTTCTGCGACACACGGCGGTCCGGGCTCTTCCCGGCCACACCATGCGCCTGGCGGCCGAACACTCACCCCCACGCGTCATCTGACCAGGCAGCGCCGCCCGATCCGCCGTTCCTGATGCCTTCACGCGGATGCCGCCGAGGTGTCCCACGAGGGGCCGCTCAGGACGGCAGCACCGTGCCCGAGAGGAGCTCCAGGCACCAGGTGTCCACCTCGACCGTGGAGCGGGCGCTACGCCGTCGCGGGCTGCTGCTACCTCCGGGTTCCGCGCCGACCGCCGGTCCTGGTCGCGGCTGCGTGAGCGCGTGTTCCGCGACCCGCCACGGGAGCGGAACCGGGTGCGGCAGATGGACTTCTCCGAGTTCGAGACCGCCCGCGGTGGGATCTGGCAGATCTGCGCGGTCATCGAGTACGCCACCACGTACTGCCTCGCGGCCACCGTCACCCCGACGCCTCGCGGCGCCGACGCGCCCACCTTCCTACTTCGCGCCGTCGACGAGGCAATACGGGTCCTCGACCCGTCGCAGTGGTCACCGACAACGGCCCCTGCTTCCGCGGCGGCACCTTCGCCGAGGCGTTCACCGGCGACGACCCGCTGCTTCGTCACGTCCGCACCAGAATCCGGAGCCCGCAGACCAACGGCGTGGTCGAACGGTTCTTGGGCACCCTGAGATACGAGCACCTCTACCGCGCGATCATCGGCGATGGCAACGCCCTCGCTGTCGAACTCGGCCTGTCCCGCCGCACCTGCAACACCCTGCGGCCCCACCAGGCCCTCGACGACAGGACGCCGGGGCAAGCGGCGTCACCGGCACGGGGACGCAGTGACCACCGGTCCGACCGTCCCGTTGGGGGATCCCTCACATACACGGCCTGTGATCCGGCGGGGGTATCACGATCGCCTCGGAACACAGCGCCACGGGATCCTCGGGCGGCCCGAAGCCCGCGCCGATCCGACGTCGGGCACTCAGTGCCTGGTCTCGTACCTGGTCAGGACCACGCCGTCGGGGAACGTCCGGGTCTCCACCAGGGTCAGGTTCACCCAGTTGTCCAGGGCCGTGAAGAACGGCGTGCCGCTGCCCACCAGGACCGGTGCGGTGGCCAGCACGTACTCGTCGATCAGCCCTGCCCGCATCGCCGCTGCGGCGAGTGTGGCGCCGCCGATGTCCATGGGGCCGCCATCCTCGGCCTTGAGCCGGGTGATCTCGGTGACCGCGTCGCCGGTGACCAGGCGGGCGTTCCAGTCGACCGTGCTGATCGTGGAGGAGAACACCACCTTCGGCATGTCCTGCCAGCGGCGGGCGAACTCGATCTCCGCCGGTGTGGCGCCGGGCTGCTGGTCGGCGGTCGGCCAGTGGGAACTCATCGTCTCCCACAGTCTGCGCCCGTAGAGCGCCAGGCCGGTCGCCCCCACCCGGTCGGACCACCACTGGAACAGCTCGTCGCTCGGCACGCTCCAGCCGAGGTCGTCGCCGGGCGCGGCGATGTAGCCGTCCAGGGACAGGTTCATGCCAAAGGTCAGTTTCCGCATGGCGTCACCTCCCGTGAGTCGGTAGTCGGCGTGCAGACCCGCACGGCGCGGGAGAATCATCGGTCAGGCCACACCGAGGGCCGGTCGACCACCACGCCAAGCGGATGCTGGGTACGGAAGGGAACCCCCTACGTACACCCGACACCGGGGCGCCCGGACCGCCATCACCTCGACCAGCGGTGTTGCAGATACCCGTACGGTGAGAGTCTGACTAGCCGGGGCCTGAACGGCATGAACTGAGCCCCAGCTAGATCGAGATCAAACCCTGCCAACTCCTTGACGCATGACACCTCAACCGGCTCCCTGCGCACGCCGTTGGAGGCTGCGCTGGTCGGCAGGCTGCTGGACGGGCCGCCGGCCAGCGCCCGGTTGCCGGTGGGCGCGCTGACCCGGCAGGAGAAGGCCGCCGAGCTGGGGCGGCTGCAGGCCCGCAGGGCGATGGACGCCGCCTACGAGGCCGAGCTGGGCCTGGGACTGGCCGACGACACCCCCGACACCCTCGATCCGCCACCGGACCGGCCCGGCGCCAGACGGGGGTCGTGGGCGCCGGAGCCCAGCTGCCCGGGGTGTCGCAGTTCTTCGCGTCCGAGCTGGCGGTGGTGCTCAACTGCGGCCGCCGCACCGCGGGGAACCTGTGCTGCCTGTGCCGCTCCCACCACCGGCTCCAGACCCACGCCCGCGGCTGACGCTTCGTCCTGGACCCCGACGGCACCCTGCACGTCACCACACCGTCCGGGGTCACCCGCACCACCCGGCATGCACCCACCGGCACCCGACCCACCGGACGCCATCGGTTCCCGGCCGCAGCCGCTGTACGCAGCACCCGAGGACGACGACCCGCCACCCTTCTGATCAGCAGCGGACTCGCCTGCCGGCTCGTATTCGTGCCCCCGAGCCGACCGGCGCGGCGCCGGCCGCAGGGCGGCACGCCGACACCAGTCCTCGGACGGTCGCGCCGGCTCCCCGGACAGGTGCGCCGGCGCGAGCCCCGAGCGGGGTCAGGCCGGGCCGTCGTCCGGCCGGTCCAGGAGCCCCACGAACATGCTCTCGTGCAGGACGCTCACGTGCTGTCGGGCGATCTCCACCGCGGCGACCGGGTCCCTGCGCTCGAGTGCGTCGACCAGCCGGCGGTGCTCGTCGTTGGACGCCCGCAGGCGGCTGATCGGATAGGGCAGGAAGTACGCGTACAGCTCCTCGAGCAGCGCGCGGTAGGGCTCGACGGGCAGGCCGGTCGCCGCGGCCACGGCCTCGTGGAACCGCTGGTCGAGAGCGTGGAAGTCCGTCCACGCCGCCGCGGCGTCCATCTCCTCGACCAGGCTCCGCAGCCGGGCGAGGCCCTCCTCGCCGACCTCCCGCGCCGCCAGGTGCGCGACACCGCACTCGACCAGGACCCGCTGGTCGATGAGCCGGTGCACCGCGGTCGCCGACGCGGCGTACGCGGCGATCTCCCGGACGGCCCCTCGGGCCGGGCGCTCGGCGACCAGCGTGCCGCCGGCCCTGCCAGGACGGCGCTCGAGCACGCCGTCGCGGCACAGGGACACCAGCGCCCGCCGCACGGTCATCTCCCCCACGCCCAGCGTCCGGGCGATCTCCTCGCTGGCGGGGAGCCGCTCACCGGGACCGAGCAGACCCAGGTCGACGGCGAGGGCGATCCGCGCGCGGACCGTGTCCAGCGCCGTCAGCCGACGGATGCCCACCAGCGCCGGCGCCCCGAGGTCGACCGGGCGTGACCGGACCGGGGAGGCGGCGGGGAGGGGCTCCGGGCGGGGCGGCACGGCGCCACGGTATCCGAGAGCCGACGAAAAGTGATCCTCGTGAGCACCTTGTTTAAGTGCTCACTCTGGCCTAGTTTTGTCGCTCAGCACCGGGCGTGTGAGCCCGGGCACACGCCCTCTCGACGCAGCCTCGACCTCCGGGGGATCGCCTTGTCCCGTGCCCTGCCCGTCGCCCTGGTCCAGTCGGCACCGCACCCGGCGACCGCCCCGCTCACCGGCTTCGCGGAGTCCGTCGCCGACCTGGTGGCCAACTTCCCGCAGACCCGGCTCGTCGCGCTCCCGGAGCTGCACCTCTGCGGCACCGAGGGCTCTCCGGCCGAGAAGACGGCCCAGCTGGAGGCGTCCGCAGAGCCGCTGGACGGCCCCCGCGGCAAGGTCCTCGCCGAGCTGGCCGGCGACCTCGGCATCTGGCTCCTGCCCGGCAGCGTCTGCGAGCGCGGCGAGGACGGCGCGCTCTACAACACCGCCCTGGCCTACGGCCCCGACGGCACCCTGGCCGCCTCCTACCGCAAGGTCTTCCCGTGGCGGCCGTTCGAGCCCTACCGCCCCGGGGACCGGTTCGTGGTCTTCGACGTCCCCGACGTCGGGCGCCTGGGGTTCTCCATCTGCTACGACGCCTGGTTCCCCGAGGTCACCCGCCACCTGGCGTGGATGGGCGCGGAGGTCGTCGTCAACCCGGTCAAGACCACGACCGCCGACCGGGCCCAGGAGCTGGTGCTCGCCCGGGCCAACGCCATCGTCAACCAGGTCTACGTCCTCAGCGTCAACGCCGCGGCGCCCGACGGTGCCGGCCGGAGCCTCGTCGTCGACCCCGAGGGCCTGGTCCGGACGTCCGCACCCAGTGAGGCCGAGACGGTGCTGACCGACGTCCTGGACCTGGACGCGGTGACCCGCGTGCGCACCTACGGCACGGCCGGCCTCAACCGCATGTGGTCGCAGTTCACCGAGGACGACGCACCGCTGGACCTGCCGCTCTACCAGGGCCGGCTGGACCCCGGCCGGTGGCGTCCGGCCACCCACGGCTGAGCCCGCCCCACGGCCACCGCCTCCCAGTCCTCCCCCGTCACCCCTCCGGAGAACACCCATGCCCACCCACGAGCCCGCCCTGACCAGGACGCTCGGACTGCGCGCCGTCGTCCTGTTCGGCCTGGCCTACATGACCCCGCTGATCGTCCTGGGGATCTTCGGCATCATCGCCGAGACGACGGGCGGGGCCACCGCGTCGGCCTACCTGCTCGCCCTCGGGGCCATGCTCTTCACCGCCTACAGCTACGGCCGCATGGCCCGCACGTATCCGGTCGCCGGCTCCGCCTACACCTACGTGCGCCGGGCCATCGACTCCCGCGCCGGGTTCCTCGTCGGCTGGGCGGTCCTGCTCGACTACTTCTTCCTGCCGATGGTCATCTGGCTCATCGGCGCGGCATACCTGTCCGCCCAGTTCCCCGGGGTGCCGTTCTCCCTCTGGGTGCTCGCCTTCATCGTGCTGACCACGGTGCTCAACGTCCTCGGCATCAAGGTGGCGCAGCGGGCCAACGCCGTCCTGATGACCTTCCAGATCCTCGTGCTGGTCTTCTTCGTCCTGCTGGCCGTCCGCTCCCTCGTGGCCGGCTCGGGGGCGGGCAGCCTCTTCGCCGTGACGCCGTTCCTGAACGGGGACTCCACCGTCTCCGGGATCGCGGCCGGCGCCGCCATCGCCGCGTACTCCTTCCTCGGCTTCGACGCGGTGACCACCCTGACCGAGGAGACCCGGGACCCCCGCCGGACCATCCCCCGCGCGATCCTGCTGGTCGCCCTCATCGGTGGCGGCATCTTCGTCCTCGTGGCCTACGTGACCCAGCTGGTCCACCCGGGCGGTGTGTTCGAGGACTCCTCGTCCGCGGCCTTCGACATCGCCGGCGCCATCGGCGGCAGCCTGTTCGGCGCGGTCTTCCTGGCCGGCCTGGTGGTGGCCCAGTTCGCCTCGGGCCTGGCTGCGCAGGCCAGCGTCTCGCGGCTGCTGTTCGCGATGGGGCGGGACTCGGTGCTGCCCCGGCGGGTCTTCGGCCGCGTCCACCCGCGGTTCCACACGCCGGTCGCCGGCATCCTGCTCTCCGGCCTGGTCGGGCTGGTCGCCCTCCGGCTGGACGTGACGACGTCGACCTCGTTCATCAACTTCGGCGCCTTCACCGCCTTCACCGCGGTGAACCTCAGCGTCATCGCGCTGTTCCTGCGCCGACGGCGGACCGGCGAGCCGCTGCCCGTCCTCGGCTACGTCGTCGTGCCGGCCGTGGGCGCCGCGGTGGACCTCTGGCTGCTGACCAACCTCGACGGCACCGCCATCACCCTCGGGCTGGTCTGGCTGGCCCTCGGCGTCGTGTACCTCGCCGTCCTCACCCGCGGCTTCCGGCAGGCGCCGCCGGAGGTCGACTTCACCGACGAGGACCCGGTCGGCACGGCGGTCCCGGCCGGGCGTTGACCCCGGGGGGGGGGGGGGGGGGGGGGGGGGGGGGGGGGGGGGGGGGGGGGGGGGGGGGGGGGGGGGGGGGGCGGGGGTGGTGGGTGGGGTGCCCC
>NZ_JBJGZQ010000042.1:0-26883 GCF_054050595.1 Geodermatophilus sp. SYSU D00779 | reverse complement strand
GGAGAAGCTCGGCCACACGGTGGTCCTCGACCCGGCCGCCTGAACCTAACTGCAGAGGCACTGGAGGACGGCCTTCGGCCGCCCCGCGCTGACGCGCGCCTGCAACTCACCTATTCACGGGTCTGTGATCGGTTGCGATCTTGATCGCTGTCCTTGCGGATGAGAATGCTTCGGTCGTCCGGCGACGCCGAGACACAGTGGTGCGGGTAAGCCCGTAGATGTGTATGACGAGGGGTCCTCGGGTGCCCCTTGATTGCTGCCGCGAGCGCGTGGGTCTGTTTCCCGGCAGAGGGCCCTCCGGACGACGCCCATCGGTCGTCAACCGCAGGAGGGATCTCCATGGAGGTGTTGTTCGAGCGGGTCGCCGGGCTGGACATCGGCAAGGCGAGCGTGACGGTCTGCGTGCGCCCTCCCGGTCCGCGGGGCCGGCGCAGTGAGACGCGGACGTTTCCGACAACCACCCGCGCGCTGGCGGTCATGCGGAACTGGCTGCTGGCCAACGAGGTGAGCATCGCGGCAATGGAGTCGACGTCGACCTACTGGAAGGCGCCGTTCTACTGCCTGGAGGAGGTACTGGAGGTCTGGCTGCTCAACGCCGCGCACATCAAGGCCGTGCCGGGGCGCAAGACCGACGTCCGCGACGCGGAGTGGATCGCCCAGTTGCTGGAGTGCGGGCTGGTGCGGCCGTCGTTCGTGCCGCCTCCGGACATTCGCCGGTTGCGCATGCTGACCCGCTACCGGGTGCAGCTGATGGGGGACCGCACCCGGGAGGTGGCCCGGCTGGAGGGCATGCTCAAGGACGCCTCGATCAAGCTGTCGTCGGTCGCGGCCAGCCTGACCAGCGTCTCGGCGCGGGCGATGCTGGCCGCGCTGATCGCCGGTGAGCGCGATCCGGCCGTGCTGGCCCAGCTGGCCCGCGGCAAGATGCGGATCAAGATTCCGCAGCTGGTCGAGGCGCTGACCGGGCACTTCAATGAGCAGCATGCCCAGCTGGCGCGGACCATGCTGCACCGCCTGGAGCTGGCCGAGGACGCGCTGGCCGAGCTGGACGCGGTGATCGCCGAGGCCTGCCCGCCCTGGGCGCACCAGCTCGAGCTGCTGCAGACCATTCCCGGAGTCGGGCCCAAGGTGGCCCAGGTGATCCTGGCCGAGACCGGCGGGGACATGTCCCGCTTCCCCTCCGCCGAGTACCTGGCCCCCTGGGCCGGTCTCGCGCCGGGAGTGCACGAATCGGCCGGCAAACGCACCCCGACCAGCGCGCCGCACGGCAACAAGTGGCTCACCTCGATGCTGGTCGAGGCCGCCGGCTCGGTGGGGCCGATGAAGGGCGCCAACTACCTCTCGGCCCAGTTCGCCCGGTTGACCACCCGCCGCGGCATGAGCCGGGCGGCGGTCGCGGTCGCCCACTCCATGCTCTTCTCGGCCTACTTCATGCTCACCCGCGACGAGCCCTACTCCGACCTGGGGCCGGACTGGCTGGCCAAGCGCAACGACGAGGCGCACGCCCGCCGGCTGGTCGCTCAGCTCGAACGCCTCGGCCACACCGTGGTCCTCGATCGGGCCGCCTGACCCCACTGCAGAAGAACTGGAGGGACGGGCTGCGCCCGCCCCGCGCTGCCGCGCGCCTGCAGCTCACCCATTCACGGGTCTGTGTCGCTCTTAGTTTTGCATGTCCTGCAGTCCTCCACGACCACTGCTGATCGCGTGGTGAGACGGACGAGCGCGTCCACGGTGGAGGCTTCATCGCCCACGTCTGCGCTTTCAGGGTGACGGTGCCCGGGCCGACAGCGTCTCCTCGACCGAGCCGACCGTCCGCACCGGAATTGCGCCTCGCCGGTCGGCCGGCATGGGGTGACGCGTCACCGGGCCTTGACGGCCAGCACAGGCACCTCGGCCTCCAGCAGCACCCGTTGCGCCATCGAGCCGAGCAGCAGCTTGCCAACAGCGCTGCGGTGACGCATGCCCACCACGACGAGCGAGACGTCCTCGACCACAACGGAGTCGAGCAGCGCGTCGACCTTGTCCATGCGTGGATCGAGCTTGATCTCGCGGGTCATCAGGTTGCCGACCGTCGCGGTCACATCGGGGACGGGGTCGGTACCGAGGTTCGCCCACAGCAGCTCCGTCTCGCGCAGCCGCGCCTCGATCACACCGGCGGCCAGGGCCGCGCGGCCCTCCGCCGACGAACTCGCCGCCACCAGGACGCTCATCGCGTATTTCCTCTCCCTCGACCGTCGCCGAAGACACGCTAAAGCCCGAATGCTGGTCCGTCTAGTGGTACATCTTGACCGCCTGGTGGTCCGCATGGTTCCGTGGTTCGCGTCACTTCACCGAAAGGAGGCCGCGTGTCCCGTCCGTGGAAGATCGTGCTGGCCGTGCTGTGCGTCCCCCTGGTGGTCGCCGCAGCCGTCCAGGCCAACCGCAGCGGCGACATCTCCGGAGCACGGGCCGGCTTGACCCTGCTGGTCCCGGCCGCGCCCGGGGGCGGGTGGGACACCGTCGCCCGTGAGATGCAGAACGCCATGCGGCAGAACGGGATAGTCACCAACCCGCGCGTGGTCAACGTGCCCGGCGCGGGCGGCACCATCGGCCTGGGCCAGCTGATCGACCAGGAGGGCGCCGGCGACGTCCTGATGGTCATGGGCACCGTGATGGTGGGCGGCATCGAGGTCAACGACTCGCAGTACTCGCTCGACCAGACCACGCCGGTGGCCCACCTGGCCGACGACTACCTGGCGCTCGTGGTGCCGGCCGACTCCCCGTACCAGGACATCGACGCCTTCGTGCAGACCTTCGGGACCGATCCGGGCTCGATCGCGATCGGCGGCGGCTCACTCGGCGGCACCGACCACCTCACCGCGGGCCTGCTGGCCCAGCAGGTCGGCGCAGATCCCGGCGCCATCAACTACATCCCGTTCGCCGGCGGCGGCGAGGCGATCAACGCCCTCCTGTCCGGCAGCGTCGACGCCGGGGTGAGCGGCTACAACGAGTTCGCCGACCAGATCGAGACCGGCAACCTGCGGCTGCTCGCGCTCTCGGCTCCCGAGCCGCAGGAGGGCATCGACGCCCCGACCTTCATCGAGGCCGGCTACGACGTGTACCTGCCGAACTTTCGCGGCGTCGTCGCGCCGACCGGCCTGGACGACGCCGAGGTCCAGGAGCTGACCGACATCGTCGAGGAGACGGTTGCCACCCCGGAGTGGGAGGACGCGCTCCGCCGGAACAAGTGGACGGAGAACCTGCAGACCGGCGACGCGTACGGCGATTTCCTCGCCACGGAGACCGACCGGATCCGCACGATCGTGGAGGAGCTCGGACTGTGACCACGCGACCCCAGGCCCCCGCGGAGGACGTCACCGAGGTGACCGTGCCCGCCGCGGCCGAGACCCATCGCGCCTCGATCCCCCTGGCAGTGGTGGTGCTCGGCGTCGCCGGCTACCTCACCCACGGCCTGCTCACGATGGAGGTGAGCACCAGCGCCGCGCCACCCGGGCCGAAGCTGTTCCCCACCATCGTCGCGGTCCTCGCCTACCTGGTGGGCCTGGCACTGCTCGTCGAGGGGCTGCGGTCCCGACGCCGACGCGGTCCGGGTGGCGCGGTGTCGCCACCGACCGACGGCACGCCGGGCGGGGACGGCGACGCGCGCATCAGCTGGCGGGGAGTGGCCGTCGTCTCGGCCTCTCTCGTGCTGTTCATGGTGGTGCTGACCACCCTGGGCTGGCTGATCAGCGCCGCGCTGCTGTTCGCCGGCGTGGCATGGGGGCTCGGTTCGGACCGGCACCTGGTCAACCTGGGCGCAGGGTTGGCGCTGTCGTCGGTCATTCAGCTGGCGTTCTCCGGCGGGCTCGGCCTCCCGCTGCCCGCCGGAATCCTGGCAGGCCTGTGATGGACTCACTCTCCTTGCTGCTCGACGGGTTCGCCACCGCGCTGAGCCCGATCAACCTGTTGTGGGTCACCCTCGGTGCCCTGCTCGGTACCGCCGTCGGGGTGCTGCCCGGCCTGGGTTCGGCAATGGCGGTGGCGTTGCTGCTGCCGATCACCTTCAGCCTCGACCCCATCGGTGCATTCATCATGTTCGCCGGCGTGTACTACGGCGGGCTGTTCGGCGACTCGATCTCCGGCATCCTGCTGAACACCCCGGGCAACTCCTCTGCGATCGCCGCGACGTTCGAGGGCCACAAGATGGCGCTGTCGGGACGGGCGCCGCAGGCCCTGGCCACCTCGGCGATCGGCGCGTTCGTCGGCGGGCTGATCGCCACCACCGTGGTGGCGTTCGGCGCCCCGGTCATGGCCGAGCTGGCGACCTACTTCGGTTCGGCGGAGTACTTCGCGCTGGCGGTGTTCGCCTTCGTCGCGACATCGGCGGTGGTGGCCGACTCGGTGCTGAAGGGGTTGGCCAGCCTCGTGATCGGTCTCGCCGTCGCCATGGTCGGCATCGAGACCCAGTCCGGGGCATCGCGGTTCACCCTCGGCCTGCCGCAGCTGTTCGACGGGATCAGCATCGTGGTGATCACCGTCGGCCTGCTCGCGCTCGCCGAGGTGCTGCGGATCGCCTCGGCCGGCACCCGAATCCACCGCGAGGAACTGCTGCGCCCGAATCGGCGGCCGTTCCTCTCCCGCCAGGAGTTCCGCAAGGCGCTGCCCGCCTGGCTCCGCGGCACCGGGTTCGGGCTGCCGTTCGGAGTGATCCCGGTCGGCGGCTCGGAGATCCCCACCTTCCTCGCCTACGGCAACGAGCGCCGCATCGACCGCAAGCACCCCCAGCCGGAGTTCGGGCGCGGCGCGATCCGCGGCGTCGCGGCACCGGAAGCAGCGGGCAACGCCACATCGGGTACCGCGATGGGCGCCCTGCTCACCCTCGGCCTGCCCACCTCCGCCACCGCGGCGATCATGATCGCCGCGTTCCAGCAGTACGGCCTGCAGCCGGGGCCGCTGCTGTTCGAGCGCAACGGCGACCTGGTGTGGGCGCTGATCGCGTCCCTGTTCATCGGCCTGGTGGTGCTGCTCATCCTGAACATGCCGTTCGCGGCGGTCTGGGCGCGGATCCTGCTGATCCCGCGGCCGTTCCTGTACGCGGGCATCACGCTGTTCTGCGCACTCGGCGTCTACGCCAGCGCCGGATCGGTGGTCGACCTGGCGCTGCTGCTCGCCTTCGGCCTGCTCGGCCTGCTGATGCGCCGCTACGACGTGCCGGTGGCCCCGGTCCTGATCGCGGTCATCCTCGGACCCCTGGCCGAGACCGAGCTGAGCCGGGCGCTCGCCGCCAGCGAAGGCGATCTCTCCACCCTGGTCGCCAGCCCGATCACCATCACGCTCTACCTGGTCCTCCTGGTGGTCGCGGTCGCGGTGCTGGCGACGCGGGTCCGCGCGAGTCGCAGCGTGGACGTGTGAGCCGCCCCGCGGAACGGGTCACAGCAGGCCGGCGGAGCTGTCGCGGGCCGGAGCCCCGGCCCGCGGCGATCGACCAGAAGGGATGACAGATGCAGTACTCAGCCGGAGACGGCAGCGAGGGAGTCCGGAGCGTCACTCGCGCGCTCGACCTGCTCGCCCTGTTCGACGACTCGCACCGCTCGCGGAGCATGCGCGAGCTGATCGACGGCACCGGGCTGGCCAAGTCCACCGTGGTCCGGCTGGTCGCCACCCTCGAGCAGCGCGGACTGCTCTGGACCCGCGGCGACGGCCGCCTCACCCCCGGCGCCGGACTGCTGCGCTGGGCACGGCTGGCGTTGGATGCCTGGCAACTGCCCCCCGAGGCCGCCGAGTGCCTGCGGGACCTGTCGGAAGCGGTGGGAGGGGAGTCCTCCCGCATCTACATCCGCCAAGGCACCTCGCGGGTGTGCGTGGCCCAGCACGAGGGCACCCAGCAACTGCGTCACGTCGTCCGGATCGGCGAGGAGATGCCCCTGTGGGCCGGTGCCTCCTCGCACGTCCTGCTCGCCGGGTGCTCCGCCCAGGACGTGAAACGCACGGCAGCGGCCGCCGGACGGGGGCCCGAGTTCGAGTCCGTCCTGGCCGAGCGGGCCCGCCGGGCCGCGGAGCAGGGCTGGGCCGTCAGTCACGGCGAACGCGAGGACGGAGTGTCGGCCGTCGCGGCCCCCATCACCGACGCGGACGGCCGCATCGTCGCTGCCGTGGCCCTCGGCGGCCCCACCACCCGCTTCACCCAGGAGCGCATCGAGGCGTGCCTGCCCGTCCTGACCAAGGCCGGCCAGCGGCTGTCCGACCTGCAGTTCATCGGAGGCAACACGTGACCCACCCACCCGCCGACCACCCGGGCCACCTGTTGAGCGGCGTTCGCGTCCTCGACCTCACCAACGTGCTGGCCGGCCCGTTCGCGGCCTACCAGCTGGCGCTGCTGGGCGCAGATGTGATCAAGGTCGAGATCCCGGGCGCCGGAGACCTCGCCCGCCAGTTGGGTGCGGACCACGCACTGAACGAGGAGCGTCTGGGCGCATCGTTCCTGGCGCAGAACAGCGGCAAGAGGTCGATGACGGTCAATCTCAAGTCCGAGCGGGGGCGCGAGGTGCTGCTGCGGGCGGTGCAGCGGGCCGACGTCCTGGTGGAGAACTTCCGGCCCGGCGTGATGGACCGGCTCGGTGTTGGTTGGGACGTGCTGAGCGCGGCCAACCCGCGACTCGTGTACTGCGCGATCTCCGGTTTCGGCCAGGACGGCCCGCTGCGCGACCGCCCGGCGTACGACCAGATCGTGCAGGGCCTCTCCGGGATGATGAGCGTGACCGGCACGCGCGAGACCGGCCCGCTGCGCGCCGGCTACCCGGTCGCCGACACCCTCGGCGGCATGGCCGCCGCCTTCTCCATCGCCTCGGCGCTGGTCCACCGCGACCGCACCGGGGAAGGGGTCCGGCTGGACGTCTCCATGCTGGAGGCCGCCTTGACCGCCATGGGGTGGGTCGTGTCCAACTACCTCATCGCCGGGCAGGAGCCGGTCGCCATGGGCAACGACAACTTCACCGCCGCCCCGTCCGGGACCTTCGCCACCGCCGACGGGATGCTGAACATCTCCGCGAACGAGCAGCGCCAATTCTCCGCGCTGTGCCGGATCCTGGGTCGACCCGAGCTGGCCGACGACGCACGGTTCGCAGAACGCGCGGCGCGCAAGACCCACCGCCACGAGCTGACCGGAGAACTGGAGAAGGCGCTGGCCGAACGGACCGCGCGGGAGTGGGAGCCGCTGCTGGCCGCCGCCGGCGTTCCCGCCGCACGCGTGCTGACCGTGCCAGAGGCGCTCACCCACGAACAGATCGTCAGCCGCGAGTTCGTCCATGCTGTCCCGTTCCCCGGGCAGAGAGACCACCCGCTGCGGGTCCTCGGCAGCCCCATCCGCGTACAGGGCTCCACACCCGGGCCGCAGACCCCGCCTCCGCTGCTCGGAGAGCACACCGACGCCCTGCTCGCCGAGCTCGGTTACAGCGCTGACGACATCGCGGCGCTTCGTGAGGAGGGAACGGTATGACGCGCCCGGCCTTCGACAGCCCCGAGGAGTACGAGGAGAGGGTCACCGGCTGGTGGCGTACCGGGATCAGTCGCATCCGCCCCGGAGAGATCCTGCTGCGCGGCTACCCCGTCGAGCAGCTGATCGGCGAGGTCTCCTTCGCGGAGATGATCTGGCTCCTACTCCGCGGCGACCTGCCATCACCGGCACAGGGCCGGCTGTTGGAGGCCGCCCTCGTCGCAGCGGTCGACCACGGACCCCAGGCGCCGTCGATCGCCGCTGCCCGGATGGCGGCCACCTGCGGACTGGGCCTGAACAACGCGATCGCCACCGGCGCCAACCTCCTCGGCGACGTCCACGGCGGCGCCGGTCAACAGTGCATGGAGATCCTGGCCGACCTGGACCATGCCGTGTCCCGGGGGACGGACCTCGACGCCGCCGCCCAGCAGCTCGTCGCGGACTACCGAGCCGCCAAGCGGCACATCCCTGGCTTCGGTCACCGCTTCCACCCACGGGACCCCCGTCGCGACCCCCTGCTTGACCGGACGAGCCAGGCCGTGGCAGCCGGCGAGGCGCCGGGCTGGGCGCTGCGCGCCGGCACCGCCCTGGAGCGCGCACTGTCCGAGGGCCGCAGCCGCCCCGTTCCCATGAACATCGACGGCGCCACCGCCATCATCTACAGCGAGCTCGGCTTCGCCCCCGAGCTCGGGCGCGGCCTGTTCGTCCTCTCCCGCAGCGTGGGCATCCTCGCCCACGCCTGGGAGGAAAAGGGCTCCGGCACCCGGATCAAGGGCCCCCTGCCTCGCCCCCTGCTGCCCGCCTACGACGGGCCGGATCCACGCGACCTCCCGCCGCGGGGCGGGGTATGACCCGACCTGCCCATCTGCGCCGAACTCCAAGGGCGCACCGGCAGACGATGGAGCAGCTCGAGTCCTAGCTGCCAGCGGCCAACGTCCGGTTGCCGGCGAAGGTCCTCGACTGCATCGACGAGCTCGTCGTCCGGAGCGCCACCGTCAACCTTGACGACAACCGCTACGGCGCCTCGAGCTGACCCTCGCGGCACGTCGCCGCTAAGCACCCAGGTCGCCGAGGTGGAATCGCTGACCGTCGGCGACCCCGAGGCGCGCCGGGGACCGACGTCGGGCCGATGGCCCGCGCGGAGTTCCTGGGCGGCGTGCACCGGCAGGTCGAGGCCTCGGTCGCGCAGGGTGCCGGGTGCTGACCGGAGGACGACGGCCCGACGGTCGGGGCACCGTTGGCACGCCCACCGTCCTGGCCGACGTCGCGCCGGGTCAGGTCGCCTACCCGGCGGTGGAGTGCAGCATCGGGCCGGCGGCGGTGAAGGCGGCGTCGCCCCCGGCGGCGGGTGGGTGCGCCCGACTGCTGGAGCGGCATGTGCTCCTCCAGCGGCGATTCTCGCCTGCGGTTTCGAACGGCAATGATCGTGAGGCCTTCGAGTGGAGGCTGCAGCGACTGGATGCGACCGGCCGGAATGAATGAGCGCAGGAGGCGTGTCTCTCATCCGCTAGGAGGTCAGGACGCATCCTTCGCGGCCGTTGGCTTGATCTCGTCCCGCGTGCCAGGAGGCCATGACGGCGGTGCTGACGGCGCACGAGCGGCTTGGCATCACCGCGGCATTGGACTGCCGTACCGAGCCGTCGCAGCGGGCCACGGAGCGGTTGGGTCCATCGACCGTCGGCTGGCTCAACGTCGAGGACCCGTTCGCCTTCGACCACGAGCCATCGCTCGCATGGAAAGGCCGGCGGTTCACGTCCGCGACCGAGGAAAGCGCTGGTATCGCCGGGCTCGGCGCGACCGTCGGCCTTCCGCACGGACTCGACCGGCAGCGGGCCGAGGATCGGGTCCTCGACCGCGCCGGGTGTTGACGTAGCTCGTCGAACATGTCGGGCCACAGGCAGTCAGGCAGCCGGCATAGTTGTTCGGGGTCGCGGTCCGCGCGGAGTGGCGGCGGGCCAACCCCTGTGCGCAGCAGACAGCGGTCAGAGACCGGGAATGGGGACCCGGGTCCGCCGTGCGCTCGCCCGCCAGGAGCTCCGCCACCGGGCGGCCGGCTCCCTACCGTCCCGAGAACGTGTGACAGTCGTCCACGGGATGCCCGGCGCAAGAGTTGCGGACCGTGGACAATAATCGCAGATCGTCAGTCAACCTGCAGGAGTGAGGGGATGCACGTGCCGGATGCGGCCGTGACCTTGAGTGGCGGGACGATTGTCTCGTCCACTCGGCGTGAGGAGGTCTCGACGCGGATCCGACGCGCGCTCCTCACCGGGGAGCTGCGACCGGGCCAGCGCATCAAGGAGGTCCACCTCGCCGAGGCGCTCGGCGTCAGCCGCCCCACCCTGCGGGAGTCGCTCCAGCAGTTGGTCCACGAGGGAGCCCTCGTCCAAGTGCCCTACAAGGGCATTCACGTCGCGCAGCCCACGGCCGATGAGCTGCGCGACGTCGCGGAGGTGCGGACGCCGTTGGAGACGATGGCGGCCCTGCGTCTCTCGCGAGACCCGGACGGGTCCGCCATGGAGGGCGTCCGCACGGCGTTGCGAGAGCATCTCGCTGCGATCGAGACCGGGGACGACCTGCAGGCCCACGTCACCCACATCGCGCTGCACAAGGCCATATGGGACCAGGCCGCCAGCCCGACGCTGCGCAAGATCTGGCCCTTGGTCGGGTCGCAGGTGCACATCGCGCTGACCGTGGACCAGGCGGTGCGTCACGACCCGGAACGCGACGCGGCGCTGCACCGTCGGCTGATCCGCGTCATCGAGGAAGGCGACGAGGCGACGATCGTCGCCGAGGTGGAGGACCACATTCGGCACAGCGTCGACGAGGTGCTGCGCCGGCTGTCCTGATTGCCCCCGCCGACCCACCGGCGGAGC
The DNA here is from genome assembly GCF_054050595.1 of Geodermatophilus sp. SYSU D00779. Lineage (NCBI taxonomy): Bacteria > Bacillati > Actinomycetota > Actinomycetes > Geodermatophilales > Geodermatophilaceae > Geodermatophilus > Geodermatophilus sp. SYSU D00779. The sequence goes on along the minus strand of NZ_JBJGZQ010000042.1, from coordinate 16,539 downwards.
GGACGGGGAGACCAGGCCACCGCGTGGGTCACCGCGCCGACGTCCACGGCGGCGCCCGTGGCTTCCGCGCCGTTCGCGAGTCGCCCCCCTCGCCCGGGAGCGCCCGGACGCCTCGAGTCGGCGAGCACACGGACCCACCGCGGCCGGCATGGAGAGGTCCGCACCTGCGCCAGCGTAGGGCGCGCAGCGCTCGCGCCCGATCGACTGGTTGTACGGCTGACGGAGCAAGGCGGTACAGAGTGTCCGGTGACCGTGAGCCGAGTCATCCGCAGACTCGAGTCATGCCGACGGTCACCGGACCGACCGCGAGGGGCGGGGCCGGGGCGCACCCCGCACCACCCCTTCACCGACCGCGCCGAGTTTCTCGCCGCGCGGTGAGACGTCGAGCGGGTATCCGGACCACGGCCGAGGAAAGAGGGAACGCATGAAGATCCTGCTGGTCGGAGCGACGGGGCGGCTGGGGACGGCGGTGGGCGAGGCGCTCACCGGGCGGGGGCACGAGGTCGTCACCGTCGGGCGCACCGCCGGGGACATCCGGGCAGACGTGGCCGATCCGGAGCAGGCGGCCCGCGTCTTCCGGCAGGTCGGCGACCTCGATGCAGTGGCAAGTGCGGCGGGCGACGTCCCGTACAAGCGCATCGTCGACATGACGCCCGAGGACTACCTGCGTGCCTACCGCGGCAAGGTCGCCAGCCAGATCGAGCTGGTCCGGCAGGGCACCCGCCACGTCGCCGAGCGCGGCTCGTTCACCCTCATCGCCGGCGTCCTGAACCGGGACCCGATCGTCACCGGCAGCGCGGCCGCGATGGTGAACGGTGCGGTGGAGTCCTTCGTGCGTGCCGCTGCGATCGAGATCGCCCCCCAGCGCATCAACGCCGTCAGCCCCACCGTCTTCACCGAGAGCATGGCGACGTACGGCGACCTCTTTCCGGGCGTGACGCCGGTCGACGTTGACGTGGCGGCTGCGGCCTACGTCCGGTCCATCGAGGGAGCCGAGACCGGCCAGGTCTTCCTCGTGCAGTGACCCTCCAGCGGCCCTCGGCTGGGGTCGTGGGCACGTCAGCCCTGCAGGTCCGGGACGAACTTGGCCAGGTTGGCCATCCGGCGCTGGATCGCGACGATCTCACGGACGGCCTCGTCGAGCACGCTGACCTCGATCGACGACATGTCGCGCGGTCTCATCGTGTCCGACGGCGTCGCGCCCGACTTCAGCTGCTCGAGCTGGTGACGCAGTCGCATGCGCTGGACGATCTCGAACACGTCACCCAGGGTCTCGGCATCCTCGGCGGTCAGCACGGGCGATCCGGCGGCCGCCTGGAGCCGCTCCTGCGTCCCGAGCGCAGTCGCCCCGACGCTCAGCGCTGCCCAGCGCGCGATGTTCGTGATCGGCAGCAGGGCCTGCCCCTTGAGGTCGATCTGCTTGCGGCGCCACCGACCGCGGGGTGTCGTGGACCGGCCCACCGAGATGGCCAGCAGCACCTTCATCGTCGACGGGTGCAGGCGGAGGTCGCCGAAGACGCGAGCGACCTCGGGCAGGGTGAGGTCGCCGTGGATCGGCCGGCCATCGACGAGCAGGCAGGTCTTGATGACCGCGTCGTCCTCCCTGGGCCTGGCCAGCCAGCCGCGGGCTGCGATCTCCCACTGGCGGTGCGTCCGGGCGAACTCCGGGTTCACCGGGCTGACCCCGTGCCGGTCGTGCCTCAGCCCGGCCCGCTCAAGGACGTGGGCGATCTCGACGAACGCGGGACGGTAGCGCGCGATCTCGTCATCACCCATCCCGTCGGCGAACGAGACCGCGGCGTCCATGTCCGAGCTGAGCACCGCCTCGCGCCGCCCGTTGCTCCCCAGCGACAGCCACGTGAACGCCTCCCGGTCGAGCTCGGGGTGTCCCTCCAGAACAAGCTGGACGGCGCGGCGCACGAGGGTGTCCACGAGGGCCGAGTGGACGGTGATGACGCGGCCCGAGGCCAGGCCGCGGGCCATCAGGTCGCTGACGAGCTGCGGGACCCCGCGGTAGCGGTGCTGCAACTCCTCCACCGTGCTCGCGCGCCGGAGCTGCTCGTGGAGCGCCGCTCCGGCGGTCGTCGATGACACCACGAAGTCCATCGGCGCGACGGCGCCGTACAGCTCACCGGCGCGGTCGGTAACGAGGACGACGTCCGCTGCCCGCTCCAGGACCTTGATGAGCGCCTCGGTCGCCGAGGCGCCGAGCTGGACCGCCGGTGGCTCGGGGTTCATGATCTCGGCGACCGGGGTGGTCGTGGGCAGGGCTGCCGCGACGACGTCCCGGATCGACGCGTCGGTGACCAGCCCGAACCGTCCGGGGGCGATCCGGATGGCGGCGTACCCGAGGTCGGCCTGGGCCATCCGCAGGGCGACGTCGGCGATCGAGGCCCCGTGGTCGACGACCAGCGGTGCCCTCGCCACGAGGTCGTCGACGAGCGTGTAGCTGGGGATCCCGACTGCGCGCTGGTTCGTCGACCAGACCTCTTGCGCGAGGAAGCGAGCACCGCGGCGGGACGCGAAGGCCGGTGCGACGAGGTCGGCCGGCAGTCGGACGACAACCACCCTCCCCACGGCGACGGCGCGCGGCCGGAGCGCGGCTCCGGTGAGGGCGGCGACGTAGCCGAACAGGCCGCCGGCGCCCTCCGTCTTGTCCGGCAGTTCGGTCAACCGGTCGGTGTTGATCCAGATGTCGACCCGGCCCTGCCACACGACGAAGAGCTCGGCGATGCGGGCGTCGAACGCGTCGAGGATGACGTCGCCGGCCTCGTACTGCTCGACGACGGCGTGCACGACGATCCGGGCCAGATCCCCGGGCTCCAGCGCGTCGAACGGAGCGCAGGAGCCCAGGAAGTCGGTCAACGTCGCGACGTCGAGGTCCATCGTGTGGGCGGCGGGCACGACTGTCGATGGTAGGTCGTCGCCCGCGTGCCCCGACGTCGTGCGCCGGACGTGCGAACGGTCCGGGCGCCTCCCACGGAGGGCCCGGACCGCTCGCACCACGGTGGGGTCAGCCCATCGCCCGGGCGCGGTCCCGCTCCGCCTGGGCGGCGAGGATCTCACCGAGCTCCTCGGTCGGACCGCCCGCGCGCACCGACCAGAGGAAGGAGCCGACGGAGACCAGCACCATGAGGACCAGGTCGACCGGGTTGGGGAGCACCGGGGAGTCCATCGGCCCGAACTGGCCCAGGTAGGCGAGGAGGAGCAGCGCCAGGATCGTGGTGACCAGCCAGGCTCCGCCGCGGATGTGTCGCCGGCCGACTTCCGTGCTCACCGCGTAGAGGCCCGCCATGAACAGGGCGACGACGAGCACGATCGCCGTGAAGTACACCGGGAACCCCCAGCCACCCTCGCGCTGCTCCTGGTCCAGCGTGGCCAGCCAGCCACCGCCGACCGCGGTGACGACCCAGGCGGCTGTGAACGCCGCGGACAGCAGCCAGCTCGGGCCCGGCCGGCTCCACCCCTCGCTCACACTGGTGTAGGCCCCGTAGAGCGGGAGCGCGAAGAAGACGAGGGTGAAGAGGTTGATCAGGGGCACCCATCCCGCAAAGTAGATGAGCATCAGGCTCGCGACGTACCCCGCCAGGGCCCAGAAGACGGCCCCCTTGAGCTTGACCGGACGAGGGAAGTCCGGTGCCGTACGCCGCAGTACCGCCAGGACCGGGCCGCCCATGACGTAGCTGAGGGTCAGCGCGATCGACACCATCCCGACGAAGAGGTACCAGCTCGGAGCGGGGAAGAAGAACAGCAGGCCGAGCCCGGTGCACGCGGCCAGGGCCAGGATTGGGGTCCCGTGCCGGTTGATCCGCTGGAAGACCGTCGGCAACTCCTTGTTGACCGACATGGAGTACACCGTGCGGGTGCCGATGCCCAACCACACCCAACCGGTGGCCGCGGGGGAGAGCGCGGCGTCGGAGAGCAGCACGATCGAGAACCACGTGAAGCCGGCCGCGACGACGGCGTTCAGCAGCGGAGCGGACGCCCAGCCGCTACCGATCAGGCCTGTCCAGTCACCGGGCTCCACCCCGGCCGAGGCCCAGTCGATCGCCCCGAGGAAACTGATCTGCAGCAGGATGTAGATGACCAGCGGGATGATGAGGCCGCCGACCACGATCGCGATCGGGATGTTGCGCTGCGGGTTCACGACCTCGCCGCCGAAGTCGAGGATCTGCCGGAGCCCCGAGTAGGCGAAGACGATGCCCCCGCTTGCGAGGGCACCGAAGGCCGCGCCGGTGCCCAGTGGTGCGAATCCGCCGCCGATGGTGAAGTTCGCCGAGGAGAACGCGGTGAACATGAGCCCCGCGGTGACGAGGGGGATGACGATCTTCCAGATGGTGACGTACTTGTTCGACTCGCTGAGCAGCTTCGCCCCGAAGGAGTTGAGCAGGAAGAAGACGAAGAGCAGGACGAAGCCGACGAGGATGCCGGTGGGCCAGGAGAGGACGGTGATGCCTGCTCGCTCCTCGAGGAGGCCGAGCCCCGGCCAGTTGCCGCCGATGTAGGTCAGGACGGCCTGGACCTCGATCACGGGCAGTGCCAGTGCCGCCATGAGGTAGCCCCAGCCGTTGAACCAGCTGAGGAACGCGCCGTGCGTCAGCCGGGGGTAGCGGACGCCGGCGCCCGAGCGCGGGAGCATGGCGCCGAGCTCCATCCAGGTGACCCCGATGATGCCGAAGAACACGGCGCCCAGGACCCAGGTGAGGATGGAGGCGGGGCCGGCGATGCTGGCGGCGGCCAGCGTGGCGAGGAGCCAGCCGGAGCCCACCTGGACGCTGACGGCGAGGGCGATCAGGCCGAAGAGGCTGATCTGTTGCTTGAGATGGACGTCGCTCGCCTCGTACGCGCCCTCCACCGGGAGGGCATCTGGCGTTGCGGACATGCTGGATCTCTCCTTGGTCGGGTGCGGTGGTGTCGCTGTGCGGTCCCCGCGGATCTCGGTGCGTGGTCCGCTGCTCCGCGGGCTGGACGCGACCGGTCCGGCCGCCTCTAGGAGGGGGTGGTCGAGCCGACGGCGTCGGTCCGCGGGCAGCACTGGGGCTCGACCGGCGGAGCGCGGCCGAGGGACTGGGTGGGTCGTCCGCCGGGGCGGCGGCACTGGCGCGGATCGCCCGTCCACGTCGACGCGTCCGGCGTCGACGTGGACGGGTCCGCGTTAGTGGCGGGTGGGGGCGCCTGCCCGGCGGGCCCTCCTGCGGGAGGACCGCAGGAAGCGCTCGGGCCCGTAGGGCGTGAGCGGGCTCGGGCGGCCCGCCTCGACGTCCCGGGCGAGGTCGCGCACGGTCTTGGCCGTGCTGGGCGCCAGCGTGAGGCCGAGCATGCCGTGGCCGGAGGCCACCAGGACGTTGCCGTCCGGGCGCAGCCGCCCGACGATCGGCAGGCCGTCGGCCGTCATCGGCCGCAGGCCCGCCCACGGCTCGGCGTGCGGAGTCTCTTCGTCCCAGTCCCGGAACCCGCGGGCGGCCGCCCGCTTCACCGCTGCGACCCGGCGCGCGTTGACGCCGAGGTCCAGCCCGGCGAACTCCATCGTGCCGGCCAGCCGCAGCCGCCCGTTCAGGGGCGTGACCGCGACGTGCGCGTCCTCGAAGGTCAGCGGCGTGGTCAGCGGGACCGGGGAGGGGGTGTAGTCGACGCTGTACCCCTTGCCCGGGCCGATGGGCAGAGCCGGACCCAGCTTCGCCGCGAGCACGCCGGTCCACACGCCGGTGGCGAGGACGACCTGGTCGCACTCGACCCGGCCGGCGTCGGTGATCACGGCGGTGGCGCGGTCGCCGGTCTGCTCGAAGTCGAGTACGCGGGTGTGCTCGCGCAGCTGGGCGCCGAGCTCGCGCAGCCGCTTGGCCAGCGCTCCGGTCAGCGAGTCCGGCTCGACCTGCCGGTCGTCGGGGAAGAACAGGGCGTGGCGCGCCCGGTCCGACAGGCACGGCTCGCGGTCGTGCAGCGCGTCCGCGTCGAGCAGTTCGGGCTCCATGCCGAACGGCGCGAACGCGTCGTTGAGTGCCACCCGGTGCTCGAAGCTCTCCCGGTTCTCGAAGATCAGCAGCACACCCTTGCGGTGCATCTCGAACGACAGCCCGTCGTCGGCCCACTCGTCGAGGACCTCGGTACAGGTCGAGGCCATGTCGAGGTGCACTTTGAGTGAGCGGCGGAAGTCGCCCTCGTTGCAGTGGCGGGCCATCGTGAGCATGAACCGCACGAAGGTGGGGGACAGCGACGGCCGCACGAAGAGCGGACTGTCGGCCTTGAGCATCCACTTCAGGCCCTGCAGCACCATCCCGGGCGCCGGGACGGGCGTCGCCTCGGCCATCGTGATCTTGGCCGCGTTGCCGTGCGACGCCCCGGCGCCCAGCGCACCGGCGTCCAGGACGGTCACGTCGTGCCCGTCGCGCACGAGTTCGTACGCGCTGCCTAGTCCGACGATGCCGCCGCCGACCACCACGATCTTCACTGCTCTGCTCCCATCCGGCGTCGGACCATGTCCTCAGTACCTCGTCAGGTCGTCTCGCAGGGGCGTCAGTCGACGACCTCGACGCCGGCGTCGCGCAGCAGCCGGGCGAACTCGGCTCGGGCCTCGCCGTCCAAGAGCGCGAAGGGCTTGCGCACCGGGCCGGTCGCGTATCCGCGCAGCTGCATGCCGGTCTTGACCGCGGCGGCGTAGTTGTACTGCTCGAGCAGGCGGCAGATCGGGTAGATCTTCGCCCACAGCTCACGGGCCCGGACCAGGTCGCCATCGACCGCGAGGGCGTCCCACAGCTGCCGGGACAGCTCGGGGATCACGTTGGTCGCGCCCCACACCGAGCCCTTGGCGCCGGCGGCCAGGCCGTAGAAGGTCAGGGTGTCCCAGCCGTTGAACGCCGTGATCCGGTCCGCGTGCAGTTGCAGCAGCTCGGTCAGCCCGACGGCGTCACCGGAGGTGTCCTTGAGGTAGCGCACGCCCTCGACCTCGGCCAGCGAGGCGATCTCTGCCGGGTTAAGGCTGAGGCCGCTGGCCGACGGGATGTTGTAGAACATGATCGGCAGCCGCGAGGCGGCGTGGATCTCGCGCAGCAGCTCCTTGAAGGTGGACAGCTCCACCGCGTCGTAGAACGGCGGCACCACCATCAGCGCCGCGGCGCCGGCCTGGGCCGCGTGCGCCGCCAGGTCCACCGCGTCACGGGTGGAGAGGGCGCCGGTGCCGGCTACCACGGGCACCCGCCCGCCGGCGGACTTGACGACCAGCTCGGTCAGCTGCTTGCGCTCGTCGACGCTCAGGGCGGTGAACTCCCCGGTGCTGCCGCCCGGGACGAGGCCGTGCGCGCCCTCCTGGATCAGCCGGTCGACGTGGGCGTCCAGGGCGGCGGCGTCGATCTCGCTGCCGTCGGCGGTGAAGGGGGTGGGAAGTGCGACGAGGATGCCGGTGAGGTCGGTGGTGGTCACGATGTGCCTCTCGGTTGCCGGGTGGGTGCCGGGGCCCGGGGCGAGGTCCCAGACCCGGTACGGACGATGCAGATTGTTTGACAATCTGCATCTGACCCGAAAGAGTGAGGGGCATCACGCGGTTCGTCAAGCCCCATCCGCATCGGGGCTCGGACAGGAAGGCCCGACATGGCGACGCCGACCTCCACCGGCACGACGACCATCACGTCGATCGACGTGCACGCGGAGGGTGAGCCCGGGCGGATCCTGCTCGGCGCCCACCTGCTCGTGCGCGGCACGACCTGGCTCGAGCGGATGCGCTGGTGCGCCACGGAGCTGGACTGGCTGCGCCGGCTGCTGCTGCGCGAGCCGCGCGGGCACCCCGCGATGTGCGCCGTCCTCGTGCTGCCGCCGCTGGACCCCGGTGCCGACGTGGGGATCATCGTCCTCGAGCAGGGCGGCTTCCGTCCCATGTCGGGCAGCAACACGATGTGCGCCGTCACCGCCCTGCTGGAGACCGGCAGCCTGCCGGCGACCGAGCCGGAGACGGTGATCCGCATCGACACCGCCGTCGGCCCGGTGGAGGCCACCGCCCGGGTGGAGGACGGCCGGGTGCGCTGGGTCCGGGTCCGGAACGTGCCGTCGTTCGCCGTGGCCCTGGACCACCCGGTCCACGTCCCGGAGTACGGCACCATCGCCGCCGACATCGCCTTCGGCGGTCAGTTCTACGTGCAGGCCCGGGCCGCCGACATGGGGGTCGCCCTCGGCCCCGAGCACGCCCCCGCGATCGCCCGCGCCGGCACGGCGCTGCTCGCGGCAGCCCGGGAGCAGGTGCCGGTCGCGCACCCCGAGAAGCCGGACGTCGCCGAGATCGCCCTCGTCATGCTGCACGGCCCCGGCGACGCGGCCGGCGTCTCGGGGCGCAACAGCGTCGTCCTACCGGCCGGCCGGATCACCCTCGACGACCCGGCGTCGTGGCGGGGAACCCTGGACCGCTCACCCTGCGGAACGGGCACCTGCGCCCGCATGGCCGCTCTCCACGCCCGCGGTGAGCTCGAGCTCGGTGTCCCGTTCGTGCACCAGGGCGTCCTGGGGACGACGTTCCGTGGCCTGCTCCACGAGCGCACCACCGTGGGCGGCCAGGACGCCGTGGTGCCCTCCATCCAGGGCCGGGCGTGGATCACCGGCTACGCGCAGCACGTCCTGCGCCCCGACGACCCGTTCCCCACGGGTCTGACCGTGGGCGACATCTGGAGCACCGTCCGCGACTGACAGTGCGGACGTCGTCGTCCCGAGCGACACCCGACCCCATCCCACCCCGAGGAGCGCCATGTCCCACCCCATCGACGACACGGGCCTGCAGTTCGTCAACGGCCGACGCCGCCGTGGCAGCTCGTCCGACCCGCTGACGGTCACCAACCCCTCGAACGGTGACGTCGTCGCCACCGACACCCTCGCCTCGGTCGACGACGTCGACGAGGCCGTCGCCGCTGCCAAGGCCGCGTTCCCGGGCTGGGCGGGGGCGACGCCCGCCGAGCGCTCGACCGCGATGCACCGGCTGGCCGCCGAGCTCGACGCCGTCGCCGGTGAGCTCGCCACGGCGGAGAGCCGCCAGGCCGGCAAGCCGATCCGGCTCACCCAGGGCTTCGACGTCCCCGGCACCGTCGACAACGTGTCCTTCTTCGCCGGTGCCGCGCGCAACCTCGAGGGCAAGGCCAGCGCCGAGTACTCCGGCGAGCACACGTCGTCCATCCGCCGCGAGCCGATCGGGGTCGTCGGCTCGATCGCCCCTTGGAACTACCCCCTGCAGATGGCGGCCTGGAAGATCCTGCCCGCCATCGCCGCCGGCAACACGATCGTGCTCAAGCCCGCCGAGCTCACTCCCACGACGTCGGTCGCCTTCGCCGAGGCCGCGCAGCGCGCCGGCATCCCCGACGGCGTGGTCAACGTCCTCACCGGGCGCGGCAGGGTCGTCGGGGAAGCGCTGGTGACCCACCGCGACGTGAGCATGATCAGCTTCACCGGCTCCACCGGAGCGGGCAGCCGGGTCGGCTCGCTGGCCGCGGGCCTGGTCAAGAGGGTTCACCTGGAGCTCGGCGGCAAGGCCCCGTTCGTCGTGTTCGACGACGCGGACCTGGAGGCCGCCGCCCGGGGCGCGGTCGCCGGCTCGCTGATCAACGCCGGGCAGGACTGCACCGCGGCGACCCGCGCCTACGTGCAGCGCCCGCTCTACGACGCCTTCGTCAGCCGCGTCGCCGAGCTCATGTCCCAGGTGGTCGTCGGGCCCGTCGACGACCCCGCCACCGACCTCGGGTCGCTCATCTCCCTCAACCACCGCGACAACGTCGCCGGCATGGTGGATCGGGCCCGCGAGGCCGGCGCGAAGGTCGTCACCGGCGGGCGCCCCGGCACCGGCGCCCTGGAGGCGGGGGCCTACTACGAGCCGACCCTGGTGGTCGACGCGGCACAGGACTCGGAGATCGTCCAAGACGAGGTCTTCGGCCCGGTCCTCGTCGCGCTGCCCTTCGACGGTGACGACGAGGGACTGGCCCTCGCCAACGACACGCCCTACGGGCTCGCCGCCTCGGCGTGGACCAGCGACGTCTTCCGGGCGCAGCGCGCCTCCGCCGGGATCGCCGCCGGGTGCGTGTGGATCAACGACCACATCCCGATCATCAGCGAGATGCCGCACGGTGGGTACAAGGCGTCCGGCTTCGGCAAGGACATGTCGACCTACTCGTTCGACGAATACACCCAGGTCAAGCACGTCATGTCGGCGCTGTCCCGGCAGCCGCGCAAGGACTGGCACGACGTCATCTTCACCAGTCCGGCCGAGGGCGAGAGCCACCACCACTCCCGTGTCATGACCGCCTGATCCGACCGCGTCCCGGGCGCACCTGCATGGGCGGGTGCGCCCGTGGCGGGCCCGGCACGGGCGTCACCGGCCGGCCGGTCCGGACACCGGATCATGCGCCGGCCGGCCTGGTCTCCCCGCCGAACACCTCGTCGGCGAGGACGGCGACGTGGAGGGACACGAGGATGTCCGGATCGTCGAGGTCGACGCCGAGCAGTTGCTCCACCTTGGCCAGCCGGTCGTAGAAGGCCGACCGGGACACGTGCAGCCCGGCCGCCGCGTCGGACTTGCTGCCCGGGTGCCGGACCAGCGCACGAACCGTGTCCAGCAGCCCGGTCTGCGCGCGGGCGTCGTGCTCCCTGAGCGGATCGAGCTCCCGGGCGGTGAACAGCCGCAGCCGCTCGTCGTCGGCCAGCATGGTCAGCAGGCCGCGCAGGTGCACGTCCTCCAGACGGTGCACGGCGCGGGCCCGGGTGCCCGGCCGCACCGCGTCCACCACGTGCAGCGATTCGCGCAGGGTCCGCCCGATGTCGCCCACCCGGTCCACGGCACGGCCCGCGCCGACCACGACGCTGACCCGCCGGTGCACGCGACCGGCCAGGTCCCCCATCGCCTGGGTGCTGTCGGCGGACGGCGCGAAGGAGAGCAGTGCCCGCACGGCGCCGTCGATCTCGCAGACGAGGGCGGGTACCCGCATCTCGTGCACCGCGTGCACGAGCGCAGCCACCGCGGCGTCCAGCTGTGCGGGGCGCCGGCCGGGCTCGCCCGCTCCGACGGGGGGACGCAGGGCCAGGCCGACCAGCTGCCGCCGGATCAGCGGGATCCCCGCGAGTTCGCAGCGCTGCAGCACCTCGGGCTCGCCGGGGTCGGCGAGTAGTCGCACGAGCAGCTCGTGGTGGGTGCGCCGGACCAGGCTGTCGCGCTGGCGGTCGTGCAGCCGGTGGAGCGCCAGGGCGGCCGCCGCTCGCTCCGCCATCGCGACCAGGCGCTGCGGGGGCTCGTCCGGTGACTCGATGACGAGCCGGCCCCAGCCGCGGTCCGGCTTGCCGACCCGGGTCACCAGCCAGCCGTTGGCCTCGTCCCAGGTGGTGCGCCCGTCGAGGACGACGACGCGGGAGCGGGCCTGCCAGTCGGCCAGGGATGCGGCGGTGTCGCCGGGGCCTGACCGGTAGTCGACGACCCGGTGCTGCGCGTCCTCGAGGACGACCGTGGCGCCGGCCAGGCGCTGCACCGACTCCAGGATCTCCGCCGGGCCGGCCTCGGCGATGCTCAGCTCGGTGAAGACGTCGTGGACGCGCTGCGCCTCGCGCAGCTCCTCGAGCTGGTAGTCGACGATCCGCTCGCCGACCGCCTGGGCCACGGCCGCGAACCGGACCTCGCGGCTGAGCGCGACCAGCGGCAACGACAGTCGCTCGCACGCGGTCACCAGCGCAGCGGGGACCTCCGTCCACCGCCGTCCCAGCTCGATGACCAGGCCGGCGGCCTCGCTCTGGTCGAGGCTGCCGGCGAACGCAGCCAGGTCCTCGGGGCTGTCCGGCAGCGCGATCCCCGTGCTGAGCACCAGGTCGCCGCCGCGCAGCAGGGGCGCGATGTCGACCAGCTCGGTGGTGTGCACCCAGCGCACCTGGTTCCCCAGACCCGCTGCGCCGGCGAGCACGAGCGGGCCGGCGTTGCGGAGGGCCGGTACGGCCAGTGCATCCCGGACGGTCATGCTGGCCACGGACGGGCTCCTCGGGTGGTACCGGGGAGCCGCTCCGCTCCACGGCACGGCGGCGGTGGACTCCGAGCTTAGGGAACGCCGACCGCCGGCACCTCCGGCGTCACCCCTGGTGGGTGCCCTCAGGAGACGCGCACCAGGGTGCGTCCGCGGGCGCCGCCGTCGAGGATCCGCGCGAGGACGGTCGGGACCTCGGCCAGTTCCACCTCGTCCGTGCCCAGGGCGTCGAGTGACGACGGGCGCAGATCGTCGGCCAGTCGCGCCCAGACCGCGCGGCGGCGCTCGAGGGGGCACTGCACCGAGTCGATGCCGAGCAGGCTCACGCCGCGCAGGATGAAGGGGAAGACCGTGGTCGGGACGGCGACCCCGCCGGTGTTGCCCGACGCCGCCACGGCAGCTCCGTAGCGCAGGGAGGCCAGGACGGCGGCGAGTGTCTCCCCACCGACGCAGTCGACGGCGCCGGCCCACGTCTCCCGCTGCAGGGGACGCAGGGGATCGAGTGCGGAACGGTCGACGACGTCGGATGCCCCCAGCGAACGGAGCCAGTCCGCGGCCTCGGCCTTGCCCGTGACCGCGGTGACCTCGTACCCGCGGCTGGCGAGGACGGACACCGCCACGCTGCCGACACCGCCGGTGGCCCCTGTGACCAGGACCGGCCCCGCACCCGGGGTCAGGCCGTGCTCCTCGAGGGCGGCGACGCTCAGCGCTGCGGTGAAGCCGGCCGTCCCCAGGGTCATCGCTTGGCGCTCGCTCAGCCCGCCGGGGAGCGGGACCACCCAGCCGGCGGGCACTCGCGCGTACTCGGCGTAGCCGCCGTGGTGGGCGACGCCGAGGTCGTACCCGTGGACCAGGACGGACTGGCCCGTCGAGAGGGCGGAGCTGCCGGGGTCGACGACCGTGCCGGCCAGGTCGATGCCTGGCACGAGCGGGTCGATGCGCGCCACCTTGCCGTCCTTGCGGGAGGCGAGGCCGTCCTTGAAGTTGACGCTCGACCAGGACACGGCGATGACCACGTCGCCGTCGCCCAGGTCGGGTACGGGCAGCGAGCGGAGTTCCAAGCGGGACTCCGGTCCCGAGGCGTCGGCGACCAGGGCACGGACTGAGGAGGGGAGCGTGGACATGCCTCGATCCTGTGCCGGGGGAGGCCCAGCCGGAGAAGGCAGAGTGTCCGGTCAAGACATTGGATCCCGACGAATTGTGCGCCTTCGCCGGGCCCTCGGGGAACCCATGCTCATGCCGTGTCCATCGATGTGCGGTACAGGCCCCGCTCCCTGGCAGTGGTCGGCGCGTCGCCGTCGCGCTTCGTCGGCCGCGTCGCTCTGGAGAACAGCCGGGCGCTGGGCTACGCCGGCCGGCTGGTCGCCGTCACGCCCAAGCACCGTGAGGTGACCGGTGTGGCCGCGGTGCCGACCCTGGCCGACCTCGACGAGCCGGTCGACCTCGCGCTCGTGCAGGTCCGTGCTGATCGTGTGCTCGGGGTGGTCGAGGAGGGCCTGGCCGCCGGTGTGCGCAGCTTCGTCGTCCCCGGCGCCGGCCACACCGACTCCGGACCCCTCGCGCACGACCTGGTGCGCCGGCTGCAGCGCCTCCGGGACGACCACGACCTCGCCGTGGTCGGCCCCAACTGCATGGGCGTGCTGGACCTGGTGACCGGTGCCGCTCCGTACATCGGCAGCGTCGGCCCCCAGTTGCGGCGGGGGAGCGTGGGCCTGGTCGCCCAGAGCGGCGCCATCGTGGAGGCGTTTGTCAACGCCGGGCCGCGGGTGCCGCTGTCGACCGCGATCTCCTCGGGCAGCGAGGCCGTGCTCTCCCTCGCCGACCACCTCCGCTTCTTCGCCGCCGACCCCGAGACGACCGCGGTGCTGGCCTTCGTGGAGGCGATCGGCGACGCGGAGGAGACACTGGCCGCCTGCCGGGAGCTGGCCGAGGCGGGCAAGACCCTCGCCGCCTGCGTCGTGGGCCGGTCGGCCACGGCCCAGGAGGGCGTCCAGGCCCACTCGGGCCGGCTGGCCGGCGGTGCGCGAACGGCCGCGGCCGCACTCGCCCAGGCCGGCGCCGTGATCGCCGCCGACCTCGACGAGCTGCTCACCCTGGGCGAGGTCCTGGGCACCCGGCGGCGCATCGCGGGACGGCGGGCGCACCTGGTGACCAACTCGGGGGGCGAGGGGAACCTGCTCGCCGACGTGGCCGCCGACGTTGGGCTGGAGCTGCCCCGGCTGAGCGAGTCCGCCCGCCGTTCCCTCACCGAGCGCTGGCCGTTGTTCTCCCCGCGCAACCCGCTCGACCCCTGGGGCACCGACGAGTACGAGGTCATCTACCCGGAGGCCCTGCGGGCCGCCGCCGCTGAGGGCGGGGACCTCCTCGTCGTGGGGATCGACCAGCAGCAGACTGCCGGCGCCCACGAGAAGGACCTCGGTCTTTTCCTGGCCAAGGCGCTGCACGAGGCCGTCGCGGACACGACCACCGTGCCGGTCGTCCTCAGCCCCGCCAGCCAGGACCCGCCAGAGGAGCTCGCCGTCTTCTGCGCCCAGGCGCGGATCCCGCTGCTGCGCGGTGCCCGCCCGGCCCTGGGCGCCCTGAGTGCGCTCGGCCGGCGGGCGGAGGCCGGGCTCCGCGTCCCCGACCTCGCCGTCCGACCGGCCGCCCCGGCCGCCGGCGTGCCGCTGCCGTCCACCGAGGACGAGGTGCTGGCCGCACTCGCCGACCTCGGGCTTACGGTGCCGCGCGCGCGACGGGTCACGACCGCAGCGGCTGCCGCCGACGCGTTCTCGGAGCTGGGCGGTTCCGTCGTCCTCAAGGGCGTGGCGGAGGGGCTGCTGCACAAGACCGAGGCCGGGCTGGTCGCGGTCGGCTTGCCGACTGCCGACGCCGTCCGGTCCGAGGCGCACCGCATGCTCACGTGGGCGGCGGAGCACGAGGTGCCCCTCGAGCTGCTCGTCGCGGAGATGGTCCGGGGCGATCTCGAGGTCCTCGTCGGCTTCCACCGCGACCCCGTCTTCGGCCCCACCTGCCTGGTGGGCCTCGGCGGCGTGTGGACGGAGTACCTCGACGTCGTCGACGTCCACGTCGGGGAGCTGGACGAGCCGACGGCGAGGGCCTTCCTGGACCGCAGTCGGGTCGGCTCCATGATCACCGGCGCGCGTGGAGGCGCGCTCGACCAGGACGGCGTGGTCCGCGCCCTGGTCGCGGTCAGCCGACTGGGCGCCTCCTCCCCCGACATCACCGCCATCGACGTCAACCCCGTGATCGTCAGCAGGACCCGGGCAGTCGCCGTCGACGCGGCGCTGACCGCCGCCCGCTGATCGGCAACACCGGCGAAACCCACCACTGGAGGAGCGAGACATGACCGAGCAGACCCAGCCCATCGTCAGCACGCTGCGCGTGCGCATCGGCCAGGAGGAGGCGCACTACGGGGGCAATCTCGTCGAGGGCGCACGCGTCCTCAAGTTCTTCGGCGACATCGTCACCGAGGTCGCCATCATCACCGACGGCGACGAGGGCCTGTTCGTCGGCTACGACAAGGTCGAGTTCCTGGCGCCGGTCTACACCGGGGACTTCCTCGAGATCACCGGGACCGTCACCCGGATGGGCACCACGAGTCGCACCGTGCAGCTGGAGGCCCGCAAGGTCATCGCCTCCCGGTACGACGACAGCCCGTCCGGCGCCGACGTGCTGGACCAGCCCGTCGTCGTCGTCCGGGCGACCGGGACCACCGTCGTCCCGAAGGCACACAGCCGCGGGCCGCGCGGCGCAGGCCGACCGGCCTCCTGACCCGGGCGACGCCGACGAGCCGACCGGAACAGCCGAACCGATCGGACCGGCGCGCGAGGTCGGATCCCGGTCGCGAGCTGTGGACGGAGGGCCGCCGGCTCGACGCACCATCGGTCGAGCAGGAGCCCCGCTCGGCCGACTGACCCCTCACCCCCACGCAGGAGGAACCAATGTTCGAGCAGAGCGTCCTGAGCCCGTCCACCGGCACGACGTCCCCGCCGACCCGGCTGATGCTCATCGGCGGGCAGTGGGTGGAGGCCGTCGAGGGTGAGTGGCGGGACATCACCAGCCCGGCCCGCCGCGGCCAGGTCATCGCCCGCGTGCCCCGCGGGAACGCTCCGGACGTCGACCGCGCCGTCACCGCCGCCCGGGACGCCTTCCCTGCCTGGCGCGACCAGCACTTCAAGGAGCGCCAGCGGGTGCTGCTGCGGATCGCCGACGCGCTGGAGGACCGCGCCGAGGAGCTCGCCCGGGTCACCGCCGAGGACACCGGCAACGCGCTGCGCACCCAGGCCCGGCCCGAGGCGGCGTTGCTGGTCGATCTGTTCCGCTACTTCGGCGGCGTCGCAGGCGAGGTCAAGGGCACGACCCTGCCGGCCGGGGCGACGCAGCTGCAGTACACCCGGCAGGAGCCGCTCGGGGTGGTCGGCGCGATCCTGCCGTGGAACTCGCCGCTGATGATCGCCGGCTTCAAGGTCCCGGCCGCCCTGGCCGCGGGCAACACCATCGTGCTCAAGGCCGCCGAGGACGCGCCGCTGTCGATCCTGCTGATGGCCGAGATCTGCGAGGAGTTCCTGCCGCC
>NZ_JBJGZQ010000041.1:0-27635 GCF_054050595.1 Geodermatophilus sp. SYSU D00779 | reverse complement strand
CGGTGGCGCACACCCCGCACGCCTGCACGTCCACCACCGCCTCTCCGGGGCCGGGGTCGGGAACGACGATCGTCTCGACCGTGACCGGGGCTCCCTTGCTGCGGGCGACGACGCCCCTCACCTCGTACGGCATGACTGCGGGTCTCCTCTCGACGACGTGCCGGGCGCGCACGGGCGGCGTCCGCGGCCGCCGGGAGCGGCCGGCACCGTGTCCACGCCGACGCCCTTGACCACCCGTGCCCCTGGACCATAGTGTCCTGCACGACTGATATACCAGTCGTCCGGACGGCGTCATCACAGGAGGGGCACCCGCCCATGGCTCTGCCGATCGAGACCCTGCCCGCCCCGGCGGTGGCTCCCGACCCGGTGCTCAACCGGTCCCTGTCCGAGACCGACCCCGAGGTCTCCGCGGCCATCTCGGCCGAGCTGCGGCGCCAGCAGGCGACGCTGGAGATGATCGCCAGCGAGAACTTCGCCCCGCTCGCGGTGATGCAGGCGCAGGGCTCGGTGCTCACCAACAAGTACGCCGAGGGCTACCCGGGCCGGCGCTACTACGGCGGCTGCGAGCACGTCGACGTCGTCGAGCAGCTGGCCATCGACCGGCTGGAGGCACTGTTCGGCGCCGAGTACGCCAACGTGCAGCCGCACTCGGGCGCGCAGGCCAACGCCGCGGCGATGTCGGCCCTCCTCGAGCCGGGCGACACCATCCTGGGCCTCGACCTCGCCCACGGCGGCCACCTGACCCACGGCATGCGGCTCAACTTCTCCGGCAAGCTCTACGACGTCGCGGCCTACCACGTCGACCGGCGGAGCCACCGGGTCGACATGGCCGAGGTCGAGCGCCTGGCCCACGAGCGCCGGCCCAGGCTCATCGTGGCCGGCTGGTCGGCCTACCCGCGCCACCTGGACTTCGCGGAGTTCCGCCGGATCGCCGACGAGGTCGGTGCGTACCTCATGGTCGACATGGCGCACTTCGCCGGCCTCGTCGCCGCCGGGCTGCACCCCTCCCCGGTGCCGCACGCGCACGTGGTCACCTCGACCACCCACAAGACCCTCGGCGGCCCCCGCGGCGGCGTCATCCTCGCCACCGCCGACCTGGCCAAGAAGTTCAACTCCTCGGTGTTCCCCGGCCAGCAGGGCGGGCCGCTCGAGCACGTCATCGCCGCCAAGGCGGTGGCCTTCAAGCTCGCCGGCGAGCCGGCCTTCCGCGAGCGCCAGGAGCGCACCCTCGACGGTGCCCGGATCCTCGCCGAGCGCCTGCTGGCCGCCGACTGCCGCGAGGCCGGCGTCAGCGTGGTCAGCGGCGGCACCGACGTCCACCTCGTGCTGGTCGACCTGCGCGAGTCGCCGCTGGACGGCAAGCAGGCCGAGGACCGGCTGCACGCCATCGGCATCACCGTCAACCGCAACGCGGTGCCGTTCGACCCCCGGCCGCCGATGGTGAGCTCCGGCGTCCGCATCGGCACCCCGGCGCTGGCCGCCCGCGGCTTCGGCACCGAGGACTTCGTCGAGGTCGCCGACGTCATCGCCCAGGCCCTCCGGCCGACCGTGGGGGAGCAGCGGCTCACCCGCCTGCGCGAGCGGGTCACCCGCCTCGCCGACCGACACCCGCTCTACCCCGACCTGGCGGAGACCGACCGATGACGCCCCGCACCCCCGGTGCCGACCTGCCCGAGCACCCCGACTTCCTCTGGCGGGACCCCGAGCCGAAGCGGTCCTACGACGTCGTGATCGTCGGCGGCGGCGGGCACGGCCTGGCCACCGCGCACTACCTGGCCAAGAACCACGGCATCACGAACGTCGCGGTGCTGGAGAAGGGGTGGCTGGCCGGCGGCAACATGGCCCGCAACACCACGATCATCCGGTCCAACTACCTGTGGGACGAGAGCGCGGCCATCTACGAGCACTCGCTCAAGCTGTGGGAGGGGCTCGAGGAGGACCTGGACTACCCGATCCTGTTCAGCCAGCGCGGCGTGCTCAACCTCGCGCACACGCTGCAGGACGTCCGCGACAGCGTGCGCCGGGTCGAGGCCAACAAGCTCAACGGCGTCGACGCCGAGTGGCTGGAGCCGGACGAGGTCCGCAAGGTCTGCCCGATCGTCAACACCTCCTCCGACATCCGCTACCCGGTGCTCGGCGCGACCTACCAGCCGCGCGCGGGCATCGCCAAGCACGACTACGTGGCCTGGGGCTTCGCCCGCCGGGCGGACGAGGCCGGGATCGACCTCATCCAGGACTGCGAGGTCACCGGGTTCACCACCGACGGCAACCGGGTCACCGGAGTGCAGACCACCCGCGGCACCATCGCCGCGGGCACGGTCGCCCTCTGCGCGGCGGGGCACACCTCCGTGCTCACCGACATGCTCGGCTTCCGCGTCCCCGTGCAGAGCCACCCGCTGCAGGCGCTGGTCTCCGAGCTGCTGGAGCCGGTGCACCCGACGGTCGTCATGTCCAACGCCGTGCACGTGTACGTCTCGCAGGCGCACAAGGGCGAGCTGGTCATGGGCGCCGGCGTCGACTCCTACAACGGCTACGGGCAGCGGGGCGCGTTCCACGTCATCGAGCGCCAGATGGCCGCGGCCGTCGAGCTGTTCCCGGTGTTCGCCCGCGCCCACCTGCTGCGGACCTGGGGCGGCATCGTCGACGTCAGCCCCGACGCCTCGCCGATCGTGGGGCGCACGCCGTACGACAACGTCTACCTCAACTGCGGCTGGGGGACCGGCGGTTTCAAGGCCACGCCCGGCATCGGCGAGTGCCTGGCGCACACCATCGCCCACGACGAACCCCACCCCCACGTCGCGCCGTTCCGCCTCGACCGCTTCGTCACCGGCGCGCTCGTCGACGAGCACGGCGCCGCCGCCGTGGCCCACTGACCGCAGGAGACCCGCGTGCAACTCATCGACTGCCCCTGGTGCGGCCCCCGCGAGGAGGTCGAGTTCTCCTACGGGGGAGAGGCCCACGTCGCCTACCCCGAGGACCCCGCCGCCCTCTCCGACGAGCAGTGGGCCCACTACGTCTTCTTCCGCGCCAACCCCAAGGGCCGGTTCACCGAGCGCTGGTGCCACTCCGCCGGGTGCCGCCGCTGGTTCAACGCCGTGCGCGACACCGTCACCTACCGCTTCGAGGCCGTCCACCGCCTCGACGGGACCGAGGCGGGAACCCGATGAGCACCTCGTTCCGCACCGCCGCCGGCGGTCGCGTCGACCGCGCCACCACCGTCGAGTTCACCTTCGACGGGCAGACCCACACCGGGCACCCCGGCGACACGCTGGCCTCGGCCCTGCTGGCCGCCGGCCGCCACTCGATCGCGACCAGCGTGAAGCTCGGCCGCCCCCGGGGTGTGGCCGCCGCCTGGGCCGAGGACCCGAGCGGTCTGGTGCAGATCGAGGAGCCCTTCCCCGAGCCGATGCTGCTCGCGACCACCGTCGAGCTGTACGACGGCCTGGTCGCCCACGGCCTGCCGGGGCAGGGCCGCCTGGCGGAGGTGTCCGACTCCGCCCGCTACGACGCGGTGCACCACCACGTCGACGTGCTGGTGGTCGGTGCCGGCCCCGCCGGGCTGGTGGCCGCGCTGACCGCCGCCCGCGCCGGCGCCCGGGTCGCGCTCGTGGACGAGCAGTCGGAGGCCGGCGGTGCGCTGCTCGGCACCGACGACCTCCTCGACGGCGCCCCCGCCCTCGAGTGGGTCGCGGCCGCGGTCGCCGAGCTCGCGGCGCACCCCGAGGTCCTGCACCTGCAGCGGACGACGGCCTTCGGGCTCTACGACGACGGCTTCGTGCTGGCGCTGGAGCGGCGTACCGACCACCTCGGTGGCGCCGCGCCCCGCCACGTGTCCCGGCAGCGGGTGTGGCGGATCCGGGCGCGCTCGGTCGTCGTGGCCGCCGGCGCGCACGAGCGCCCCGTCGTCTTCGCCGACAACGACCGGCCGGGCACCATGCTGGCCGGCGGCGCGCGCACCTTCCTGCACCGCTACGGCGTGCTGGCCGGTCGCGAGGCCGTCGTCTTCACCACCAACGACAGCGCCTACGCCGCGGCGGTCGACCTGGCCGACGCGGGGACCCGCATCGCAGCCGTCGTCGACGCACGGCCGCAGGCGCCGGAGCACTGGCTGGCCGCCTGCCGGGAGCGCGGCATCCC
Source organism: Geodermatophilus sp. SYSU D00779 (assembly GCF_054050595.1). NCBI lineage: Bacteria > Bacillati > Actinomycetota > Actinomycetes > Geodermatophilales > Geodermatophilaceae > Geodermatophilus > Geodermatophilus sp. SYSU D00779. The sequence continues at coordinate 23,498 of NZ_JBJGZQ010000041.1, read as the reverse complement.
GGTGCGCACCGGCAGCGTCGTCTCCGGCACCGACGGCACCGAGCGCGTGACCGCCGCCCACGTCGCCCCCTTCGCCGACGGCCGGCCGGGCACCGCCGAGCCGATCGCCTGCGACCTGCTGCTGGTCAGCGGCGGCTGGAACCCGGCCGTGCACCTGTTCAGCCAGGCCCGGGGCCGGCTGCGGTTCGACGAGTCGCTCGGCGCCTTCCTGCCGGCCGAGGAGCTCGACGGGGTGACCGTGGCCGGGGCGGCCGCCGGGGTCCTGGACCTGGCCGGCTGCCTCCGGGACGGCCGGCGGGCGGCGGACGCCGCGCTCGCCGCCCTGGCACTGCCGGAGCCCGAGGCGGTCCGGCTGCCCGCGACCGAGGCGAGCCCCGGACCGGCTGCGCCGATGACCCTCTGGCACGTCCCCGACACCTCGGGGCAGGACGGCCGGACGTCCTTCGTCGACCTGCAGCGGGACGCCACGGTGGCCGACCTCGCCCGCGCGACCGGCGCCGGACTGCGCTCGATGGAGCACGTCAAGCGCTACACGACCATCGGCACCGCGCACGACCAGGGCAAGACCTCCGGCGTGCTCGCGTCGGGCATCACCGCCGAGCTGCTGGGGGTCCCGGTGCAGGCCACCGGGACGACGACCTTCCGGCCGCCCTACACGCCGGTGGCCTTCGCCGCCCTGGCCGGCCGCGACCGGGGCCGCCTGTTCGACCCCGAGCGGGTCACCGCGCTGCACGACTGGCACGTCGCCGAGGGTGCGGTGTTCGAGGACGTCGGCCAGTGGAAGCGGCCCCGCTACTACCCCCGGCCCGGCGAGGACATGGCGGCCGCCGTCCTGCGGGAGTGCGCCGCCACCCGTGGGGGAGTCGGCATCCTCGACGGCTCCACCCTGGGCAAGATCGACGTGCAGGGCCCGGACGCCGCGGTGCTGCTGGACCGCCTCTACACGAACCTGATGAGCAGCCTCAAGGTCGGCTCGGTCCGCTACGGCGTCATGTGCGGCGTCGATGGCATGGTCATCGACGACGGGACCGTCCTGCGGCTGGCCGACGACCGGTTCCTGGTGCTCACCACGACCGGTGGCGCGGCCAAGGTGCTGGACTGGATGGAGGAGTGGCTGCAGACCGAGTGGCCGGAGCTGCGGGTGCGGCTGACCTCGGTGACCGAACAGTGGTCGACCTTCCCCGTGGTCGGGCCCCGCTCCCGCGACGTGGTCGGCGCCGTGTTCCCCGACGTGGACGTCAGCAACGAGGCCTTCCCGTTCATGACCTGGCGGGACACCTCGCTGGGCGGGGTGCCGGTGCGGCTCGCCCGGATCAGCTTCTCCGGCGAGCTGGCCTTCGAGGTGTACGTGAACTCCTGGTACGCCCGCGCGGTGTGGGAGCGGCTGGTCGAGGCCGGCCGCCCGCACGGGATCACGCCGTACGGCACCGAGACCATGCACGTGCTCCGGGCCGAGAAGGGCTACCCGATCATCGGGCAGGACACCGACGGCACCGTCACGCCGCACGACCTCGGCATGGCCTGGGCGGTGTCGAAGAAGAAGCCCGACTTCGTCGGCAAGCGGTCCTTCGCCCGCGCGGCCAACGCCGACCCGCTGCGCAAGCAGCTGGTCGGGCTGCTGCCGGTCGACCGGGACACCGTGCTGCCGGAGGGCTCGCAGGTCGTGGAGTTCGCCGCTGACGGTCAGCTCCCGCCGCCGCCGGTGCCGATGCTCGGCCACGTCACCTCGAGCTACCGCAGCGCCGAGCTGGGGCGCCCGTTCGCCCTCGCCCTGGTCAAGGGCGGCCGGTCGCGGATCGGCGACACCGTCCACGTCCCCGTCAACGGCACCCTCGTCCCGGTCGAGGTGACCGGCTCGGTGCTGGTCGATCCGGAAGGAGCCCGCCGCGATGGCTGACCTGCTGGCCCGCAGCCACCCGCTGGAGCCGTACCTGAGCGCCCTCGACGCGCTCCCGGACGAGCTGCGGATCACCGCCGAGCCGTTCGTGGCCCTGGCCGACCTGCGGGTCGACCCGGCGTCCGGGGTGCAGGTGCGCGGTGCCGCCCTGCCGACGACCCCGAACACCTGGGTGGCCGCCGGGGACGGCCGGCTGGTCTGGCTCGGCCCCGACGAGTGGCTGGTGACCAGCGCCGGCACCGCGCCCGAGGCGCTGGAGGCCGAGCTGGCCGAGGTCCTGCGGCCGGTGGGCGGCGTCGCCGTCGACGTCTCCGCCCAGCGCGTCGGCCTGCGCATCACCGGTGCCCGCGCCCGCGAGGTGCTGGCCAAGGGCTGCGCGATCGACCTGCACCCCCGCGCGTTCGGGCGGGGCAGCAGCGCGCAGACGACGCTCGGTCAGGCCGGCGTCGTCCTGCTGGCGCTCGGCGCGGACGGGGAGGACTTCGCCGTCCTCGTCCGCTCGTCCTTCGCCGGCTACCTCGCCACCTGGCTGCTCGACGCGAGCCTCGAGTACGCCGACCCCGCCCTGACCTCCTGAGAGGAACCGCCATGTCCAGCACCCCTCGCGTGGTGATCATCGGTGCCGGCATCGTCGGGGCCAACCTGGCCGACGAGCTCACCGCCCGCGGCTGGGACCGGGTCACCGTGGTCGACCAGGGCCCCCTGCCGCTGACCGGCGGGTCGACCTCGCACGCGCCCGGTCTGGTCTTCCAGACCAACGCGTCCAAGACGATGACCGAGTTCGCCTCGTACACCGTGGAGAAGTTCCTCGGCCTCGACGTCGACGGCGCCTGGTGCTTCAACCAGGTCGGCGGCCTGGAGGTGGCCACCACGCCGGAGCGGCTGGCCGAGCTGCACCGCCGCCAGGGCTGGGCCACCTCGTGGGGCGTGCGGGGCGAGGTGCTCGACCCGCAGCAGTGCGTCGAGCTGCACCCGCTGGTCGACCCCGACCGCATCCTCGGCGGGCTGTACGTGCCCAGCGACGGGCTGGCCAAGGCGTCCCGCGCCGTGGTGGCCCTGGCCCGCCGGGCCGAGGCCCGCGGCGCGGTGTTCCAGGGGGACACCCGGGTCACCGGCATCGAGCAGGCCGGCGGCCGGGTCACCGGCGTCCGGACGGAGGACGGCGTCATCCCCGCGGACGTCGTCGTCTCCTGCGCCGGGTTCTGGGGCCCCGCGATCGGCGCCATGGTCGGCATGCGGGTGCCGCTGCTGCCCCTGGCCCACCAGTTCGTCTGGACCGGTCAGGTGCCCGAGCTCGTGGGCCGCAACGACGAGCTGACCGAGGCCGGCATGCCGATCCTGCGCCACCAGGACCGCGACCTGTACTACCGCGAGCGCGGCGACCGCCTCGGCATCGGCTCCTACGCCCACCGGCCGATGCCGGTGGAGCTGACCGACCTGCCCGAGGGCGACGTCAGCGACTCGGCCATGCCGTCGATGCTGCCGTTCACCGAGGAGGACTTCGCCGAGCCCTGGGAGCACAGCCGCGAGCTGCTGCCCTCCCTGCGCTCGACCAAGGTCGACTCCGGCTTCAACGGCATCTTCTCCTTCACCCCGGACGGCGGCCCGCTGATCGGGGAGTCGCCCGACGTCGCCGGCTTCTGGATCGCCGAGGCGGTCTGGGTCACCCACTCGGCGGGGGTCGCCCGCTCCGTGGCCCAGCTGCTGGTCGACGGGCGCAGCGAGGTCGACCTGCACGGCTGCGACGTGGCCCGGTTCGAGGAGGTGCAGCTCACCGACGCCTACGTGCGGGAGACCGCGCAGCAGAACTTCGTCGAGGTGTACGACATCCTGCACCCGCTGGAGCCCAAGCTGTCCCCGCGGGACCTGCGGGTCAGCCCGTTCCACGCCCGGCAGCGGGAGCTCGGCGCGGTCTTCCTCGAGGCCTCCGGCTGGGAGCGGCCGCACTGGTACGAGGCCAACGCGCACCTGGTGGACCAGCTGCCCGCCGAGTGGGTGCCGCCGGCGCGCGACGACTGGGCGGCGCGGTTCTGGTCGCCGATCGCGGCCGCCGAGGCGTGGCGGACGCGGACCGCGGTCGCGATGTACGACATGACCCCGCTCAAGCGGCTGGAGGTCAGCGGCCCCGGCGCGCTGGACCTGCTGCAGCGGCTGACCACCAACCAGATGGACAAGTCGGTCGGCTCGGTCACCTACACCCTCGCGCTGGACGACGCCGGCGGTGTCCGCAGCGACCTCACCGTCGCCCGGCTGGGGGAGCAGCTGTTCCAGGTCGGCGCCAACGGCAACCTGGACCTCGACCACCTCCGCCGCCAGGCGCCGGACGACGGCAGTGTGCAGGTCCGCGACGTCACCGGCGGCACCTGCTGCATCGGCCTGTGGGGCCCGCTCGCCCGCGACCTGGTGCAGAGGGTCAGTGACGACGACTTCACCAACGAGGGGCTGAAGTACTTCCGCGCCAAGCGGGCCACCATCGGCGGCGTCCCGGTCACCGCCATGCGGCTGTCCTACGTCGGCGAGCTGGGCTGGGAGATCTACACCAGCGCCGAGCTCGGCCAGAAGCTGTGGGACGTGCTGTGGGCGGCCGGGCAGGACCTCGGCGTCGTCGCCGCCGGCCGGGCGGCGTTCAACAGCCTGCGGCTGGAGAAGGGCTACCGCTCCTGGGGCCACGACATGACGACCGAGCACGACCCCTACGAGGCCGGGCTCGGCTTCGCCGTCCGCAAGCAGAAGGGCGCCTTCGTCGGCAGCGACGCGGTGGCCGAGCGCAGCGGGGAGACGGTCACCCGGCGGCTGTCCTGCCTCACGATCGACGACGGCCGCACCGTCGTCCTCGGGCACGAGCCGGTGTACGTCGACGGCCGGCCGGCCGGCTACGTCACCAGTGCCGCCTTCGGGCACACGGTGGGCCGCCCCGTCGCCTACGCCTGGCTGCCGGCCTCGGCCGGGGTGGGGACGTCGGTGGAGATCGGGTACTTCGACCGCCGGATCCCGGCCACGGTCGCGGCGGAGCCGCTCGTGGACCCGGAGATGCAGCGCATCCGCGGCTGAGGGAGGACCTCGCCCGACCACCGCCCCGGCGGTGTGGCGCCCGGTGCCCGGGTGCCACACCGCCGGGGCGGCGATCGTGCCGGAGGGCCTCCTCGGCGTCCCCGGGCCCGGACGGCCCGTCCAGAGGCTCGCCACGAGCCTGGTGACGTGCTGGAACGGCCACCCTCCTGGGGCCCGCGCCGAGCCCGCGAGGCGTGGGAGGAGGGTGGTCCTTCCTCAGAGGACGGCGCGGATGGTCCGCTCGAAGCCGACGACGTGCTCGCGGGCGAGGTCCTCCGCGCGGTCGGCGTCCCCCGCGGCGATCGCCCGGAGCAGCTCGACGTGCTCCCCGACGTGCCGGTCGACCGTGGGCAGCCGGTCGAGGAACAGGCAGAAGATCCGGGTCGCCAGGTTGTCGTAGCGGACGAGCACGTCCTCGAGGTGCGGGTTCCCGGCTGCCCGGTAGATCGACCGGTGGACGACGAGGTCCCAGCGCATCAGCTCGTCGCGGTCGACCCCGCCCACGTCGAGCTCCTCGATCCGCAGGGCCAGCTCGTCCAGCTCGGCGCGCACGTGCCGCGCTGCGTGCTCGGCGGCCCGGCGCGCGGCGAGGGGCTCGAGCTGGACCCGGATCTCGGAGATGTGCGCCAGGTCGGTGATGTCCATGCCGGTGGCGAACGTGCCACGGCGGGGGTAGGTGACGACCAGCCGGTCACCCTCCAGGCGCTTGAGCGCCTCGCGGACGGGCGTGCGACCCACCCCGAGGGACCGGGCCAGCCCGTCGTCGTCGATCGGCTCGCCGGGGCGGATCTCGAGCATGATCAGCTGGTCGCGGATCGCCACGTAGGCCCGGTCGGCCAGCGACGTCCCGACGGTGTCGAGGTCCGACGGGGCAGCAGTCACGGCTCGCATCGTAAGTCCTGTCCGACGAGGGGTCTTGCCCCCTGGGAGCGAGCAACATATCGTCTGCCCACTCACTGATATATCAACCTTACACCGAGGAGGCCGCCATGGCCCGGCTGGGTGTGCGAGCGCCGGTGGCGACCCCCGCATGACGATCAGCGTCTTCGACCTGTTCACGGTCGGCATCGGGCCGTCGAGCTCCCACACGGTCGGCCCGATGCGCGCGGCCGCGACCTTCGCCGCCCGGCTGCGCGAGGCGGGCCTGCTGACGCGGACCGCCGGGGTGCGCTGCGAGCTGTTCGGGTCCCTGGGCGCGACCGGCCACGGGCACGGCAGCGTCGGGGCGGTCGTCCTCGGCCTCGAGGGGGAGCAGCCCGACCTGGTCGACCCGGTCGCCGCCGGGCCCCGCGTGGCGGAGGTGCGCTCCGGGGGCAAGCTCCGGCTGGGCGGCGAGCACCCGATCGCCTTCTCCGTCGACGACGACGTCGTGCTGCACCGGCGCAAGCGGCTGGAGTTCCACAGCAACGGCATGGTCTTCCGCGCGCTGGACGGCGCCGGCGGGGAGCTGGTGCGCCGCGAGTACTACTCGGTCGGCGGCGGCTTCGTCCTGGACGAGGACGACGCCGGGAACCCGGCCATCGTCGAGGACCCCACACCCGTCCGGTACCCGTTCCGCACCGGCGAGGAGCTGCTGGCCCGCACCCGTGAGACCGGGCTGCGGATCAGCGACGTGATGCTCGCCAACGAGCTGTCCTGGCGGAGCGAGGCGGAGGTGCGCGCGGGCCTGCTGCACGTCTGGTCGGTCATGCAGGAGTGCGTGGAGCGCGGCACCCGCACCACCGGGGTGCTGCCCGGCGGCCTGCGCGTGCGCCGTCGGGCGGCCGCGCTGCGGGCCCAGCTCGAGGCCGCCCGGGACGAGGCCGACCCCCTGCGGGCGATGGAGTGGGTGACCCTCTACGCGCTGGCGGTCAACGAGGAGAACGCGGCCGGGGGGCGGGTGGTCACCGCGCCGACGAACGGCGCCGCCGGCATCGTCCCCGCCGTCCTGCACTACTACCGCGACTTCGTCGACTCGTACTCCGAGGACGGCGTCGTCCGCTTCCTGCTCACCGCCGCGGCGATCGGCCTGCTGTTCAAGGAGAACGCCTCCATCTCCGGTGCCGAGGTCGGCTGCCAGGGCGAGGTCGGCTCGGCCTGCTCCATGGCCGCCGCCGGCCTGGCCGAGGTGATCGGGGGGACGCCGGAGCAGGTGGAGAACGCCGCCGAGATCGGCATCGAGCACAACCTGGGCCTCACCTGCGACCCCGTCGGCGGGCTGGTGCAGATCCCGTGCATCGAGCGCAACGCCGTGGGGTCGGTCAAGGCCATCACCGCCGCCCGGATGGCCGTGCGCGGCGACGGCCGGCACCACGTCCCGCTGGACAAGGCGATCAAGACCATGCGCGAGACCGGGGCCGACATGAAGGACAAGTACAAGGAGACCGCCCGTGGCGGGTTGGCCCTCAACGTCGTCGAGTGCTGAGGAGGCACCCGTGTCCCACCCGTTCACGCTCACGCTCAGCTGCCGGGAGCGCCCGGGCATCGTCCGCGCGGTCAGCTCGTTCCTGTTCGAGCACGGCTGCGACATCGTCGAGCACCAGCAGTTCGACGACGCGGTGCGGGGCCAGCTGTTCCTGCGGACGGCGTTCGTCGGCGCCGACGACGCCGACGCGGGCCGGCTCTCGGAGGCCTTCCGGGGGGTCGCCGACGAGTTCGGCATGACCTACGAGGTCACCGGCGGCCAGCCGCAGCGGGTGCTCGTGATGGTCTCCAAGCTCGGCCACTGCCTCAACGACCTGGTCTTCCGGTGGCGGGCGGGCAGCCTGGGCGGTGAGCTGGTCGCCGTGGTCTCCAACCACGAGGACCTGCGCCCGATGGCCGAGGCGGCCGGGCTGCCGTTCGAGCACGTCCCCGTGACGCCGGGGACCAAGCGGGACGCCGAGGCCCGGCTCCTGGAGCTGGTCGACGAGCACCGGGCCGACCTGGTGGTGCTGGCCCGCTACATGCAGGTGCTCTCCGACGACGCCTGCGCCGCGCTGTACGGCCGGGCCATCAACATCCACCACTCCTTCCTGCCCGGCTTCAAGGGCGCCAAGCCCTACCACCAGGCCTTCGACCGCGGGGTCAAGCTGGTGGGGGCGACGGCCCACTACGTGACCCCCGACCTGGACGAGGGGCCGATCATCGAGCAGGAGGTCATCCGCATCGACCACACCCACGACCCGCGGGCGCTGGCCACCGTCGGCCGGGACGCCGAGGCGCTGGCGCTCTCCCGCGCGGTCCGTTGGCACTGCGAGCGGCGGGTGCTGCTCAACGGGGCCAGCACGGTCGTCTTCCGCTGATCCCAGCGACGCCGGTGCCGCTGCCGGCCCGGGGCCGACCCGGGCGCCTGCGTCGTGTCCGACCGGTTCTCCCACCGGACCCCTGCGATCCACGCACCGCCTGGAGAGCGTCATGAGTCACGACAGCCACGAGCAGCCCGCGCCGACCCGCCCGGCGGGTGCACCGCCGTCGGACGGGGGCGCCGACCGGCCACGTGCCACGGGGCGGTCCCGGGGGGACGGGCCCGGAGCGGCCGGCGCCCGGGACGTCCCGGTCTCCGGCGCGCACCCCGCGATCGCCGAGCCGCCCCCGTGCATCGCCGACCGCCACGCAGCCGTGGACCGGGTCCTGTTCGTCGTCGCGGCGGTCATGGCGCTGGGCTTCGTGGTCTGGGGCTTCGCCAGCCCGACGGGTCTGGGCACGGTGAGCGGTTCGGTCCTCGGCTGGGTCACCGGCAACCTCGGCTGGCTGTTCGTGCTGCTGGCCACCGCGTTCGTCGTCTACGTCATCTGGCTGGCGGCCGGCAAGTACGGGCGCATCCCGCTGGGCCGCGACGACGAGCGGCCGGAGTTCCGCACCATCTCGTGGATCGCGATGATGTTCAGCGCCGGCATGGGCATCGGGCTGATGTTCTTCGGGGTCGCCGAGCCGCTGTCGCACTACGCCTCCCCACCCCCGCTCACGACCGAGGCGGAGACGTCGCAGGCCATCGAGACCGCGATGGCGACCACGCTGTTCCACTGGACGCTGCACCCGTGGGCGATGTACGCCGTCGTCGGGCTGGCGATCGCCTACGGCACCTTCCGGCGGGGCCGCCGTCAGCTGATCAGCTCCGCCTTCATCCCGCTGCTCGGCCGGCGGCGGGCTGAAGGCCCGGTCGGCCGGGTCATCGACGTCCTGGCCATCTTCGCGACGCTGTTCGGGTCGGCGGCCTCCCTCGGCCTCGGTGCCCTGCAGATCGGCAGTGGGGTCGAGATCCTCGGGTGGGCCGGGGACGTCGGCAACGGCGTCCTGGTCGCGATCATCGCGGTGCTGACCGCCGCCTTCGTCGCCTCGGCCGTCTCCGGCATCGAGCGCGGGATCCAGTGGCTGTCCAACACGAACATGGTCCTGGCCCTGCTGCTGGCGGTGTTCGTCTTCGTGCTCGGCCCGACGATCTTCATCCTCAACCTGATCCCCGACGCGGTCGGCAGCTACTTCTCCGACCTCGGCGAGATGGCCGCACGCACGGAGGCCACCGGCGGTGACCCGATGGCCACCTGGCTGCGCGGCTGGACGGTCTTCTACTGGGCCTGGTGGATCAGCTGGACGCCGTTCGTCGGGCTGTTCATCGCCCGCATCAGCCGCGGCCGGACCATCCGGCAGTTCGTCACGGGCGTGCTGCTGGTGCCCAGCCTGGTCAGCCTGCTGTGGTTCGCCGTCTTCGGCGGGGCCGGGATCGCCGCCCAGCGCGGCGGCGTCGACGTCGCCGGTCAGGGCACCACGGAGGGGCAGCTGTTCGCCGTCCTGGGGCAGTACCCCTGGGCCACCGCCGCCACCGTGCTCGTCATGGTCCTCGTGGCGATCTTCTTCGTGTCCGGTGCGGACGCCGCCTCGATCGTCATGGGGTCGCTCTCGCAGCGCGGCACCCTGGAGCCGAGCCGCTGGGTCGTCGTCTTCTGGGGCGTGGTGATGGGCTCCGTCGCAGCGATCATGCTGCTCCTCGGCGAGGACGGCGCCGCCCTGACGGGCCTGCAGAACCTCACGATCATCGCGGCACTGCCGTTCGCGCTGGTGATGGCGGCGATGGCCGTGAGCCTGGTCAAGGACCTGCGCCGCGACCCCATCGTCCTGCGCGGCACCTACGCCAGCGTGGCGATCGAGCAGGCCGTCGTCGAGGGCATCAGCCGGCACGGCGAGGACTTCGTCATCGTCGTCGAGCCGGCCCCCGTCGCCGAGGTCCCGGAGGCCGCAGCCGGGAGCGCCGCGCCGGTGGCGGTGACCCCGCGCCGGGACGGCGGATCCTCGTCCGCGCCCGACGGCGTCACGGGCCGGGCCATCGGCCGGCCGGCCGCGGGTACCCCCTGACCCGTCGGTACGTCGGGACCCCCCGCCGACCACCCCGGCCGGTTCGTGGGGGATCTTGACGTGGCGTGAGGCACCGACCAAGCTGTCTCGCCGACCACAACAGTCCCGCATACCGCAACAGACATGGGAGTGTCATGGCCAACCTCTTCATCGGCGGCACCTGGCGGCCGGGGTCCTCGTCGGACCAGCGCGAGGTCGTCAACCCGTTCGACCAGAGCGTCGTCGCGAAGGTCGACGAGGCGACCGTCGAGGACGTCGCCGCCGCCGTCGGTGCCGCCCGGGCGGCCTTCGACGCGGGCGCGTGGTCGGGCACCCCGGCGGCCGAGCGCGGCGCGCTGCTGCGCCGCGTCGCCGACCTCCTGGTGCGGGACCGGGAGGACATCGCCCGGCTGGAGACCCTGGACACCGGCAAGACCGTCGGTGAGAGCCGGCAGGACGTCGACGACGTGGCCTCGGTGTTCCGCTACTACGCCGACCTCGCCGACAAGGACCCCGGCCGCCTGGTCGACGCCGGCCGTCCCGACGTCGTCAGCCGCGTCGTGTACGAGCCCGTGGGCGTCTGCTCCCTCATCACGCCGTGGAACTACCCGCTGCTGCAGGTGTCCTGGAAGGTCGCACCGGCGCTCGCGGCCGGCAACACCATCGTCGTCAAGCCCAGCGAGGTCACCCCGCTGACCACCATCCGGCTCACCGAGCTGCTGGAGGAGGCCGGCGCCCCCGCGGGCGTGGTGAACCTCGTCCTCGGTGGCCGCGAGGTGGGGGCGGCGATGGTCGAGCACCCCGACGTGGACCTGGTGTCGTTCACCGGCGGCCTCAGCACCGGGCAGTCGATCCTGCGGGCGGCGGCCGAGACGGTGAAGAAGGTGACCGTCGAGCTGGGCGGCAAGAACCCCAACATCGTCTTCGCCGACGTCGACCTCGAGACTGCCGTCGACAACGCCCTGACGGCGGTCTTCCTGCACGCCGGCCAGGTGTGCTCCGCCGGCACCCGGCTCATCGTCCAGGACGAGATCCACGACGAGTTCGTCGCGGCCGTGGCCGAGCGCGCCGGGCGCATCCGTCTCGGCAACGGGTTCGACCCGGCGACCGAGAGCGGCCCCCTGGTCTCCGAGCAGCACCGGGCCGGCGTGGAGGAGTACGTCGCGGCCGGTGTCCGTGAGGGTGCCCGGCTGGTCACCGGTGGCCGCCGTCCCGAGGAGCCGGAGCTCGCGGGTGGGTTCTTCTACCTGCCGACGGTGTTCGCCGACTGCCGCCGCGACATGCGGATCGTGCAGGAGGAGTCCTTCGGGCCCGTCCTCACCGTGGAGCGGTTCACCACGGAGGAGGAGGCGATCGCGCTCGGCAACGACACCGACTACGGGCTCGCCGGCGCGGTCTGGACCGCCGACACCGCCCGGGCCGAGCGGGTCGCGCGAGCCCTGCGGCACGGGACGGTCTGGATCAACGACTTCGGCCCCTACCTGCCGCAGGCGGAGTGGGGCGGGTTCGGACGGTCGGGGAACGGGCGCGAGCTCGGGCCGTCCGGCCTCGCCGAGTACCGCGAGGCCAAGCACATCTGGCACAACACCGCCCCCGGGCCAGTCCGCTGGTTCAAGGGCTGACCTCTCACCCCCCAACCTCATCCCCCGGACGGACAGCCCATGAGCGCGCACCCCACCCAGGACGGCGACTCCCACCTCGCCGAGTTCGGCTACAAGCAGGAACTCGACCGCAGCATCGGCAAGTTCTCCAGCTTCGCGGCCGGCGTCAGCTACATCTCGATCCTGACCGGCACGTTCCAGCTGTTCTACTTCGGCTTCGGCGCCGGCGGCCCGGCCTACCTGTGGTCCTGGCCGATGGTCTTCCTCGGTCAGCTGATGGTGGCGCTGTGCTTCGCCGAGCTGGCCGCGAAGTACCCCGTGGCCGGGTCGCTCTACAACTGGACCAAGCGGCTGGGCAGCCGGACCACCTCGTGGATGACCGGCTGGATGATGCTCACGGCCTCGATCGTGACGCTCTCGGCGACCGTCCTCGCCTACCAGATCACGCTGCCCCAGCTGTGGTCGGGCTTCCAGGTCGTCGGTGACGGCACGGGCACCTACGACTTCGCGGTCAACGCCGTCATCCTCGGCAGCGTCCTCATCCTGTTCACCACGCTGGTGAACGCCTACGGCGTGAAGCTCATGGCACGGATCAACAGCGCCGGCGTCTTCATCGAGCTGGTCGCGGCCGTGCTGATCATCGTGATCCTGGCCGTGGCGATGACCCGCAGCCCCGTCGAGGTCCTCACGAACACCGCCGGGATGGGCGAGGGCCGGGACCTGGGCTACCTGGGCGCCTTCCTCGTCGCCGCGCTGGCCTCGGCGTACGTGATGTACGGCTTCGACACCGCCAGCTCGCTGGGCGAGGAGACGATCGACCCGCGGCGCACCGCCCCGAAGGCCATCGTCCGTGCGGTCACCGCGTCGTTCCTCCTCGGCGGCCTGATCCTGCTCTTCGGTCTCATGGCGGTCCAGGACCTGAACGACCCGCAGCTGTCCTCGAGCACCGGCGGCCTGCAGTACGTGCTGCTCCAGGTCGCGGGCACCGGGCTGGGCAAGGCGTTCCTGGTCTGCATCATGATCGCCATCACCGTGTGCTGCCTGGCGGTGCACACCGCGACGATCCGCATGATGTTCGCGATGGCGCGCGACAACAACCTGCCGTTCAGCTCCCGACTGTCGAAGGTCGACCCCAAGCGCAAGACGCCGGTCGTGCCCGCGGTCGTCATCGGCGTCCTGTCCATCAGCATCCTGCTGATCAACATCCGGCAGCCGCAGATCTTCACGGTGATCACCAGCATCGCGATCATCATGATCTACCTGGCCTACCTGCTGGTCACCGTGCCGATGCTGCTCAGCCGGCTGCGGGGCCGCTGGCCGGTCCCCGGCGAGCGCAACGACGGGACGTACTTCTCGCTCGGCCGCTGGGGCCTGCCGGTCAACATCCTGGCGGTGCTGTGGGGCGGGGGCATGGCGCTGAACCTGGCCTGGCCGCGGCGGGAGGTCTACAACGCGACCGAGCCGCACCACTGGTACCTGCAGTGGGGCGCCTTCGTCTTCATCGGTGCCATCGCGCTGGTCGGGCTGGCCTACTACCTGCTGCGGGCCCGGCACAACACCGGCGTGCTGCCCGAGCACGCCATCGGCACGGCGCCGGGTGCACCCGCCCCCTCGGGTGCCGGGACGGCGGTCCCGGCCGCGCGCCTCGGCGACCCGGACGAGGACCCGGGGCGTGCCGACGTCCCGGTCGGCGGCCGGCGCTGAGGAAGGACCACCCTCCAGGGCCCCGCCCCTCGCACGCCGGGGGCGGGGCCCTGGAGGGTGGCCGGTCGGGGAGCGGGCGGCGGGCGCGGTGAGGGACGTGGCCGAGTTCCTGCAGGGCTGGCCACCGTTCGACGCGCTCTCCGCCGAGGAGCTGCAGCGGGTCGCCGACGCCGCCGAGGTCGAGTACCTCCCGGCCGGGACCGTGCTCATCGAGCAGGGCGAGGCGCCGGTCGAGCACCTGCGCGTCGTCCGCCGGGGAGCGCTGGACATCGTGCACGACGGCCGGGTCCTGGACGAGCTCGGCGTGGGGGAGCTGTTCGGACAGGCGTCGATGCTCTCCGGGCTACCGGCCCGCTTCAGCGTGGTGGCCGCCGAGGACACGCTCTGCTACCGCATCCCCGCCGCGGCCGCGCGGCCGGTGCTGACCCAGCCGGCCGGCCTGCGCTTCGTGGCCCGCTCGCTGCTCGCGGACCCGGTGCCGCGCCGGCACGAGGTCGAGCCGGTCGTGGACGCCGCCCACCGCGCGGTCGCCGACCTGCTGCGGACCGAACCCGTCGTCTGTGCCCCCGGCACGTCGGTGCGGGAGGCCGCCGAGCGGATGACCGAGGTGGGCGCGACCGCGGCCGTCGTCGCCGTGCGCGGGGGCGAGCTCGGCATCGTGACCGACCGGGACCTGCGGGCGCGGGTCGTCGCCCGGGGGATCGCCACCGACACGCCGGTCGAGGAGGTCATGAGCTTCCCGGCGCACACGGTCGCCGCCGACGGCATGAGCGGCGAGGTGCTCCTGGACATGCTGGAGCGGGGCATCCGGCACCTGCCGGTGCTCAGCCCCGACGGCCGCGTGCTGGGCGTGCTGGAGGACGCCGACCTGCTCGCCGCTGCCCCGCGCAGCAGCTTCCACCTGCGGTCGGCGATCGCCCGCGCCCGCACGGTGCAGGACCTGGTGGCCGCGTCCGCCCAGCTGCGACCTGCGGTGGTCGCCCTCCACGACGCCCGGGTGGCCGCCACGGACATCGCCGGCATCCACTCGGTGGTGTCCGACGCGCTGACCCGGCGCCTGGTCCAGCTCACCGTCGCCGAGGTCGGCGAGCCGTCGGTGCCCTTCACCTGGCTGGCGCTGGGGAGCCTCGCGCGCCGGGAGGCGGTGCCGTCGTCCGACGTCGACAGCGCGCTGGTCTGGTACGGGGCCGCCGACGAGGGGATGCAGGCCGAGCTGCGCGCCGTCGCCGAGGCCGTGGTGGCCGGCCTGGAGGCGTGCGGCTTCCCGGCGGACACCAAGGGCGCGGTCGCCGCGGCACCGCTGTTCATGCGGTCGTACGCGGGGTGGCGGGCGGCCGCGCAGAGCTGGCTCGCGGACCCGACGCAGGAGGCCGCGCTCGTGCTCGTCTCGCTGATGGTCGACGGCCGGCCGGTGTGGGGGATCCGCAACGGGCCGGCCCTGCCGGAGGTCTTCCGGGACGCCCGCCGCCACCCGGGGTTCCTGACGCTGCTCGCCCGGTTCGCGCTGGGCCACCGCCCGCCGACCGGTTTCCTGCGGGACTTCGTCGTCGAGCACGGCGGGGAGCACGCCGGCCGGCTGGACCTCAAGCGGGGCGGGCTGCAGCCGATCGTCGACCTGGCGCGCTGGGCCGGCATGGCCGCCGGCGTCACCAGCGCCTCCACCCCTGCCCGGCTGCGGGCGGCCGCGGACGCGGGCACCCTCCCGGCGGACGACGTCCGGACCCTCCGCGAGGCCTTCGACCTGGTGCTGGAGCTCCGGGTGGACCACCAGGTCGAGCAGCTGCGGGCCGGCCGGCGGCCCGACGACCACCTCGCCCCGGCCGATCTGGACCCGGTGACGCGCGGAGCGCTCAAGGAGGCCTTCCGCGCGGTCTCCGCCGTCCAGCGGCGGCTGGCCGGCCAGCTCCGGCAGGGGGTGGTGTGATGCTGTCCCTGCTGAGGCGGCCGGGGAGCGCGGCGGCGCGGGCCTACCGGGACGCCGCGCGGGTCCCCGCGGGCACGCCGTGGCGGGAGGCGTCGTTCTGCGTCGTCGACCTCGAGCTCACCGGTCTGGACCCCCGGCACCACGAGATCGTGTCCTGGGGAGCGGTCTGCGTGGAGGGTGGCCGGGTCGTGTGCGGTACCGCCGCCGAGGGCCTGGCGCGCCCGGAGCGGGGAGTGCCGGCGGAGGCGGTGCGGATCCACGGGCTGCGTCCTGCCGACCTCGCCGACGCGCCGCCGCTGTCGGAGGCGCTCGACGGCCTGCTGCAGGTCATGACCGGGCGGGTCCTGGTGGCCCACGCGGCCTGGGTGGAGCGGGGCTTCCTCGGCCGCGCACTGCGGGCACGGGGGGTGCGGCTGCGGACGCCGGTCCTCGACACCTGCGCGCTGGGCCGGCTGTGGCTGGCCGGGACGGGGGTGACCCCGCCGTCCGTGGTGTCCCTGGAGGGTCTGGCGGGCGCGCTCGGGGTCCCCAGTTCCCGGCCGCACGAGGCCAGCGGGGACGCGTTCACGACCGCCCAGGTCTTCGTCGCGCTGGCCACGCTCCTGGAGGCGGCGGGCCCCGAGACGGTGGACACCCTCGCCGCGGCCTCCGCGCGGCTACGCGTCCAGCGCGCCTGACGGGCGACACGACGACGGCCGCCGCCGACCCCGGGGGCCAGCGGCGGCCGTCGCCGTGTCGCTCAGGCCTGGCCGGCGGCCTCGCTGACCGAGGCCGGCCGGTGCCGGTAGAACTCGACGTGCTCAGGGGCGAGCGGGGTGTTGCCGAGGATCAGGTCGGCGGCCTTCTCGGCCATCATCATGACCGGCGCGTAGATGTTGCCGTTGGTCACGTAGGGCATGGCCGAGGCGTCGACGACCCGCAGGCCCTCGAGCCCGTGCACCCGCATGCTCGTCGGGTCCACCACCGACAGCGGGTCGGTGCCCATCTTCGCCGTGCACGAGGGGTGCAGCGCGGTCTCGGCGTCCTTGGCCACCCAGCTGAGGATCTGCTCCGGGGTCTCGATCTCGGGCCCGGGGGAGATCTCGCCGCTGCTGAACTCGGCGAACGCCGGCTGCTCGAAGATCCTCCGCGCCACCTGCACCGCCTCGACCCACTCGCGGCGGTCCTGCTCGGTGGAGAGGTAGTTGAACCGCATGGCCGGCTTCACC
The DNA here is from genome assembly GCF_054050595.1 of Geodermatophilus sp. SYSU D00779. Lineage (NCBI taxonomy): Bacteria > Bacillati > Actinomycetota > Actinomycetes > Geodermatophilales > Geodermatophilaceae > Geodermatophilus > Geodermatophilus sp. SYSU D00779. Next base: position 6,824 of record NZ_JBJGZQ010000041.1, on the reverse strand, counting down.
CGCGGGTCCCGGGACTTGATCTTGAGCGTGCCGCGGGCGTCGGAGTACATCGGCCCGATGTGCACCTGGTACCCGTGGTCGCCGGCCGGCATCGAGCCGTCGTAGCGGACCGCGATCGGCAGGAAGTGGAACATCAGGTTCGGGTAGGCGACGTCGTCGTTGCTGCGCAGGAACCCACCGGCCTCGAAGTGGTTCGTCGCGCCGAGCCCCTTGCGGAGGAAGAGCCACTCCGCGCCGATCCTCGGCTTGTTCCACCACTTCATCCCCGGTGCGATGGACACCGGCTGCTTGCACGCGTGCTGGATGTAGACCTCGAGGTGGTCCTGCAGGTTCTCGCCGACCCCGGGCAGGTCGGCGACGACGTCGATGCCGAGGGCCCGGAGCTCCGAGCCGTTTCCGACGCCGGACAGCTGCAGCAGCTGCGGGGTGTTGATGGCACCGCCGCTGAGGACGACCTCACCGGCGTGCACCGTGCGGACCGGCCCGCGGCCGCGGCGGTACTCCACGCCGACGGCGCGCTTCCCGTCGAAGAGCACCCGGGTGACGAAGGCGCGGGTCTCCACGGTCAGGTTCGGGCGGGACTCCACCGGGTGCAGGTAGGCGCGGGCGGCGCTCAGCCGGCGGCCGCGGTGCACGTTGCGGTCGAAGGGCGCGAAGCCCTCCTGCCGGTAGCCGTTGACGTCGTCGGTGAGGGGGTAGCCGGCCTCCTGCACGGCGGAGAAGAAGGCCTGGAAGAGCGGGCTGGTGGCCGGTCCGCGCTCGAGGACCAGGGGGCCGTCCTTGCCGCGGAACGGGTCGTCCGGCGCCGCGGCCGTGCAGTTCTCCATGCGCTTGAAGTAGGGCAGGCAGTGCGCGAAGTCCCACGTCTCCATGCCCTCGTCGGCACCCCAGCGCTCGTAGTCCATGGGGTTGCCGCGCTGGAAGATCATCCCGTTGATGCTGCTCGAGCCGCCGAGCAGCTTGCCGCGGGCGTGGTAGACCCTGCGGCCGCCCATCCACGGCTCCGGCTCGCTCTCGTACTTCCAGTCGTAGAGCCGGTTGCCGATCGGGATGGTCAGCGCGGCCGGCATGTGCACGAAGACGTCCCAGAGGGAGTCGTTGCGCCCGGCCTCCAGGACCAGCACCCGGTTGCCGGGGTCGGCGCTGAGCCGGTTGGCGAGGGCGCTGCCCGCCGATCCGCCGCCCACGATGACGTAGTCGTACTGCTGCTGGCTCATGTCGTGCTCCTCCATCGTCCTGAGGTGGTGCGGCGGCCGGGCAGGGCTCGCGGCCCCCGAGCGGCGGTCAGGGGAGTGCGGGCTCGGCGGACCGCAGCTGCCGGCGCCAGCGGGTGAACAGGCGGGGCTGGTCCACCCCGAGGACGGCGACGGGACGGCCGTCGCGCTCGTAGACGGCCAGGAAGCTGCGGTCGGCACAGCTGCCCTCGACCACCTGCACCTCGTCGCCGTCCCGGCGGGTCCCGGCGAACTGGATGCGGTGGCCGTACTGCTCGGACCAGAAGTAGGGGACCGCCGGCCTCGTCCCGGGGTCGGTGCCCAGCAGGGTGGCGACCGCGGTCGTGGGCTGCTCCAGGGCGTGCGTCCAGTGCTCCACGCGGACGGCTCGTCCCGCGTCGGGGGACCAGGAGGACGCGCAGTCGCCGACGGCCACGACCCCCGGGACGTTCGTCGCGCACCGGGCGTCGGTGAGGACACCGCCCTCCAGGGCCACGCCGGAGTCGGCGAGCCACTCCACGTTGGGTACGGCGCCGATGCCGACGACCACGACGTCCGCGGGCAGCCGCCGCCCGTCGGCCAGCTCGACGGCCTCGACCCTGCCCGTGCCGACGAGGCGGGCGACCCCCGTGCCGGAGAGCAGGCGGGTGCCGTGGTCGGCGTGCAGCTCGGCGCAGACCGCACCCATCCGGGCTCCGAGCGGGCCTGCCAGCGGGACGGGCTGGGTCTCGACGACGGTGACGTCCAGCCCGAGGCCACGGGCGGTGGAGGCCACCTCGGCCCCGATGAAGCCGGCGCCGATCACGACCAGGTGTCCGCCCGCCAGCAGGTCGGCGCGCAGGGCGACGGCGTCGTCCAGGGAGCGCAGCACGTGGACGCCGGCGAGTGCCTCGGTCCCGGGGAGCCGGCGGGCGCGGGCGCCGGTGGCCAGGACGACCCCGTCGGCCCGGACCTCGCTGCCGTCGACCAGCCGCACCGCACGGGTGCCGCGGTCCAGGCCGACCGCGGTGGTGCCCAGTCGCCAGTCCAGGCCGAGCGCCTCGTCGGCGGCGGTGCCCAGCGCCAGGTCCTCCTGCGTGTACGTGCCGGCGAGGAACTCCTTGGACAGCGGTGGCCGGTCGTAGGGGGCGTGGACCTCCTCGCCGATGACGACGATCCGTCCGTCGTAGGACTGCGCGCGCAGGGCACGGGCCGCCGACAGCCCCGCCAGGGAGGCCCCCACGACCGCGACGGTCGCGGTCACGCCACGCCCTCCGCCGCCACCGCGACCTGGACGTGGACCACCCCGTCGACGACGGTCACCGCGTGCGTGCGCACCGGGGTCTTGGCCGGTGGGCCGGACGGCATCCCCGTCCGCAGGTCGAAGCAGGACGCGTGCAGGGGACACTCGACGGCGCAGCCCTCCAGCCACCCGTCGGCGAGCGAGGCGTCCTGGTGGGTGCAGGTGTCGTCGATGGCGTAGTACTCGCCGTCGACGTTGAAGACGGCGACGGGCGCGGGCACGCCGGCCGTCACGCGGATCGCCTCGCCGGGGGGTAGTGCGGCGGTCGGGCACACCGGGACCATGGACACTCCGGATGGCTGGTTGCGCTCAGCGCAACGGCTTGCTCTTGACGGAACAGCCTGGCGGCCCTCCTCGGGGTGAGTCAAGGGTCCGATGTGAAATCGATCTCTAGGCTGGGCTGGTGAGCGTCGAGGAGAGTTCCGGTACCGAGCGGGGACCGGCTGCGCTGGTCCAGTCGGTCGACCGTGCGCTGAGCGTCCTGGAGATCCTCGCGGTCCGGGGCGAGGCCGGGGTCACCGAGATCGCCGCGGAGCTCGGGGTGCACAAGTCGACGGCGTTCCGGCTGGTCGCCGTCCTGGAGAACCGGGGGTTCGTCGAGCAGCTGGCCGATCGCGGCAAGTACCGCCTCGGCTTCGGGATCATCCGCCTGGCCGGCGCCACCGTGGCCCAGTTCGACCTCGCCCAGGAGGGCCGCCAGGTCTGCGAGGTGCTCGCGTCCGACGTGGGGGAGACGGTCAACGTCGCCATCCTCGACCGCGACAGGGCGGTCAACATCAGCCAGGTACGGGGACGGGCGACGGTCAGCACCCACAACTGGGTGGGGCGGGGGACGCCGCTGCACGCCACGTCCAGCGGCAAGGTGCTCCTCGCCCACGCCCCGGACGCTGTGCGGGAGGCCGTGCTGTCCGGCGTCCTGGAGCGCTACACCGACGCCACGATCACCGATCGGGACGCCCTGCAGCGGCAACTCGAGGAGGTCGCGGCCCGCGGCTGGGGGGCCACGGTGGAGGAGCTCGAGGTCGGCCTCAACGCCGTCGCCGCGCCGGTGCGCGACGCGGACGGGCAGGTGGCCGCAGCGGTGAGCGTGTCCGGCCCGTCCTTCCGGATGACCCCGGCGTCCCTGGGGGACCTGGTGGCCCCCCTGGTGGTCGAGGCGGCGGACGCCCTGAGTCGGCGGCTCGGCTTCTTCGCCTGACGGGTGGTTGTGCAGGACGCAACGCAAACCGTAATCTGCAACACATTCGTCCGCGAGGGCTCCCTCCGGACGACGAACCGGGTCCACCCTGCTCAGCACAGTCCGACCGCCGGCGTACCCGCGTACGCCCGACGCCACCGAGGTGCCGCATGACCGCCACCGACCTGCCCGCGAGCCTCATCTCCACGCTGCCCGGCCAGTACTACACCGACCCCGCCATCTTCTCGCTCGAGCAGACCCGGGTGTTCGAGACCATGTGGTTCTGCGCGGTGCGGTCGGCGGACCTGCCGACCCCCGGGAAGTTCCGCAAGGTCCAGGTCGGCCGGGAGAGCGTCCTGGTCGTCCGCAGCCGGGACGGGCAGCTGCGGGCCTTCCTCAACATCTGCCGGCACCGCGGCGCGCAGATCTGCACGGAGGACTCGGGTGAGGTCAGGCGGGCCTTCCAGTGCCCGTACCACGCCTGGACCTACGACCTCGAGGGCAAGCTGGTCGCGGCCCCGAACCTGACGAAGATGCCCGACGTCGACCGCGTGCAGTACGGCCTGGTGCCGGTGCACCTGCGGGAGTGGCTGGGGTACGCGTGGGTGTGCCTGGCGGACGAGCCCCCGTCGTTCGAGGACGAGGTCATGGGCGCCGTCGTCGAGCGGCTCGGGGACCTCGCGTCGATCGAGGGCTACGAGCTGGACTCGCTGACGGTGGGCCGGCGCATCACCTACGACGTGAAAGCGAACTGGAAGCTCATCATCGAGAACTTCATGGAGTGCTACCACTGCGCGACGATCCACCCCGAGCTCACCGAGGTGCTCCCGGAGTTCGCCGACGGCTACGCCGCGCAGTTCTTCGTCGGGCACGGCGCGGAGTTCGGTGAGGACGTCCAGGGCTTCACCGTCGACGGCAGTGAGGGCTTCGACAAGCTCCCCGGCGTCGACGAGGACCACGACCGCCGCTACTACGCCATCACCGTCCGGCCGACGGTCTTCGTCAACCTGGTGCCCGACCACGTGATCTTCCACCGCATGTTCCCGGTGTCGGCCGACCGGACGATCGTGGAGTGCGACTGGCTCTACACCCGCGAGGTGGTGGAGTCCGGCAAGGACGTGTCCCGGTCGGTGGAGCTGTTCCACCGGGTCAACGAGCAGGACTTCGAGGCCTGCGAGCGGACCCAGCCGGCCATGTCGTCCCGGGCCTACGCCCACGGCGGCGTCCTGGTCCCGTCCGAGCACCACATCGGGGAGTTCCACGACTGGCTGACGCAGCGCCTGGCGGACTGAGGGAGGGCCCCGCCCTCGCAGGCTCAGGGCGGGGCCCGGGACGGGGCCGTTCCAGTACGTCACGGGGCTCGCGGCGAGCCTCGGGGCGGGACACGCGTCGGGGCCGGGAGGACCAGCGTCCTCCCGGCCCCGACGCGTGTCCGACGGTCGCGGACCATGCAGGCCTCGGCCACGAGAGGTGGCGCCGCGGCGACGATAGGTTGCGTCCATGACCGAGCAGATCGACGTGGAGTTCGACGACGAGGGCGTGACCCGGGTGGCCGACGTCCCCGGTGGGGTCCTGGTGGGGCACGACGGGTCGGCGTGCGCGCAGGAGGCGCTGCAGTGGGCCGCGCGCCTGGCCGCTCGCGCCGGCTTCGCGCTGCACGTGCTGCGCGCCTGGAAGATCACCACGGCCCCGCGGCCGGCGACGTGGGCGCCGGGCTACATCCCCCCGTTCGAGGACTTCGAGCAGGCGGTGCGTGCCGACCTGGAGGCCGACGTGGCCGCCGCTCGCCTGGACCCCGCGCTGCCGGTGACCTGCCACGTCACCCACGGCACCGCCGTGCGCGGGCTGATCGAGTCGGCGGTGCGGGCCGACCTCCTCGTGGTCGGCGCCCGCGGCCGCGGTGGCTTCACCGGGCTGCTGCTCGGTTCGGTCAGCGACCAGGTCGTGCGCCACGCCCCCTGCCCGGTCACGGTCGTCCGGACCGGTACCGGAGCGGCCCACGCCGGGGCCTGACGGCGGGGGACGGGCCGAGGCGGAGGGGTGTCGTCGCCGGGCCGGGCCCGGGGCGCTGACGGTGGCCGCAGTCCCCCCGGAACGGGCAGCATGCCGGGGTGACCACCGCCGGCGACCAGCACGGGCACACCCACCGCCTCGACCTGACCGACGCCAGCGTCCGGGAGTGGGACGCGACGGTCGTCGCGGCCGATCCCGAGCAGGGCATCGTCCTCGACCGCAGCGCCTTCTACCCGGGCGGCGGGGGGCAGCCGCCGGACGAGGGCGTGCTGCTGTGGGGCGGCGTCCGCACCCGCATCGCCGGCACCCGCAAGGGCGACGAGCTGTACCTGATCCCGGTGGAGGGCGACCCGGTGCCGCCCCCGGGCACCGCCGTCCGCGGGGCGCTGGACGACGAGCGGCGGACGGCGCTGATGCGGACGCACTCGGGCCTGCACGTGCTCACCGGCGTCGTCCTGCGCGACTTCGGCGCGAAGGTCACCGGGGGCAACATGGAGCCGCTGACCGCGCGCATGGACTTCGACCTGGCCGAGGTGCCGGCCGACTTCAAGGACCGCGTCGCCGAGGCGGTCAACGCGGAGATCGCCGCGGACCGGCGCATCGAGGTGCGTACGCTGCCGCGTGCGGAGGCCTACGCGATCCCCGACCTGATCCGGACGGCGACCGACCTGCTGCCGCCCGACATCGAGGAGGTCCGGATCGTGGACATCGTCGGCCTGGACCTGCAGGCCGACGGCGGCACGCACGTGGCCTCGACGGCGATGGTCGGCCGGGTCGAGGTGGTCAAGATGGAGAACAAGGGCCGCGGGTTCCGGCGGCTGCGCATCCGCATCGTGTGACGACGAGCTGTGCCGCAGAGACCAGTGGACGTGGGACGGCCCCGTGCGATCCCGCCAGTGGGCGTTCCCGGGCACTGAGGATGTCAAGGGGCTCCCCCACGTCTGTGGACAAGCCGCTGAGCTGGGGATTCATGCTGCTGCAGCGTCCTCGATCGGCTAGGCTTCGAACAGCTGATCGATCCGGTGGGAGGTGTCGTGGACGAGCTGTATGCCTCCCTCGACGCCCTGGCCGCCGAGGACCTCACCCCGCTGGTCGGCCCGGCGCTGCTGGACCGGCTGGGCCCGCTGCTGGCCGCGGC
>NZ_JBJGZQ010000040.1:0-31192 GCF_054050595.1 Geodermatophilus sp. SYSU D00779 | reverse complement strand
CAGCAACGTCGAGCGCACCGCCGCTCTTGCTCCGTGGATCGAGCACTACAACACTCAGCGCCGCCACAGCGCACTTGGTGGACGCCCGCCGATCAGCCGACTGGCACCAACCTGATGGCCCGGTACATCTAGGCCGGGTCCAGGGCGCGCAGCGCTCGGGCGACGTCGCCGGGGTCGGCGCCGAGGTCCCGGCGGCCGAGCAGCACCAGCTCGCCGTCCCCGTCCGGTCCGGCGGCGGTGTCCAGCTCCAGCAGCCGGGAGCGCAGCCCCCACCGGCGGGTGTCGCGCACCCGCACCTGCAGCCGGGCCCACGGCAGCAGGGTCGTGCCGCCCAGCCGGCGGACGGCGACGCCCTCCGGACCGGCGGCCAGCCGCGGGCGCAGCAGGCGGTCGCGTGCGGACAGGGCGAGCAGCAGGACGGCGGCCGCGCCGACCAGCACCCGGCCGAGCGGGTCCAGGACCACCGTGGCCAGGCCCAGGACGACGCCTGCCGCCGCCAGGACCGCCGTCTCCCCGGTGCGCGGCGACCACTCCACGCCGTCCAGCCTCCCAGGAGGAGGACCCCGTCCCCCTCACGCCTCGGGGGAGGACTCCCTGCCCCCCACTCGCGGGCTCGCGCCAGGGCCCGTCCAGAGGCTCGCCGCGAGCGTGCGAGCGGTGAGGAGGACGGGGTCCTCCTGCCTGCGGGGAGCCTGCGAGCCTCTGGACGGGGCCAGCCGCTCCGATGCGTGGACGTCCTACGATCGCGCCACGGTGGGCGGAACGCCGCCCACGTCGACGAGGAGTGGTCATGCGAGATGCCGTCATCTGCGCCGCGGTGCGCACCCCGGTGGGCAAGCGGGGCGGTGGGCTGTCCGGAGTGCACGCCGTGGACCTGTCGGCCACCGTGCTGGACGCGCTGGTCGAGCGCACCGGCCTCGACCCGGCCGTGGTCGAGGACGTGTTCTGGGGCTGCGTGAGCCAGGTCGGCGAGCAGACCTTCAACATCGCCCGCAACGCCGTCCTGGCCGCGGGCTGGCCGGAGTCGGTGCCCGGGGCGACGATCGACCGGCAGTGCGGCTCCTCGCAGCAGGCGGTGGCCTTCGCCGCCGCCACGGTCATCAGCGGGCAGGCCGACGTCGTGGTCGCCGGTGGCGTCGAGTCGATGAGCCGGGTGCCGATGGGAGCCGCCCGTGCGGACGGCCTGGCGGGCAAGCCGTTGGGGCCGCGCTTCCTCGAGCGCTACGGCGGGGTCTTCCCCAACCAGGGCATCGGCGCGGAGATGATCGCCGAGCGCTGGGGCTTCTCCCGCACCCAGCTCGACGAGTACTCCCTCGCCTCGCACGAGAAGGCGGCCAAGGCCCAGGCCGACGGCGCCTTCGAGGAGGAGATCGTCCCGGTGACCACACCGGACGGCACCGTGGTCAGCGCCGACGAGGGGATCCGGCCCGGCGGCACCCTGGAGAAGCTCGCCACGCTCAAGACCCCGTTCAAGGAGGACGGCGTCATCAGCGCCGGCAACGCCAGCCAGATCTCCGACGGGTCGGCCGCGCTGCTGGTCACCACCTCGGAGAAGGCCCGTGAGCTCGGCCTGCGCCCGCTGGTGCGCGTCCACACGACGGTCATGGCCGGCGATGACCCGGTCATCATGCTGACCGCCCCCATCCCGGCCACCCACAAGGTGCTGCAGCGCTCGGGCCTGTCGGTCGACGACATCGAGGTGTTCGAGGTCAACGAGGCGTTCGCGCCGGTGCCGCTGGCCTGGCAGGTCGAGACCGGGGCCGACGCCGACCGGCTCAACCCCCGGGGCGGCGCGATCGCGCTGGGTCACCCGCTGGGCGGGTCCGGCGCCCGGATCATGACGACGCTCGTCCACACCATGCAGGCCACCGGCGCCCGCTACGGCCTGCAGACGATGTGCGAGGGCGGCGGGATGGCGAACGCGACCGTCCTGGAGCTGCTCACCTCCTGATCCACAGGCCCCTGTCGACGGCCCCCGGTCCCCCGTGGACCGGGGGCCGTCGTCGTCCGGGGGACGGCGTCGTGGGAGATCGGGATCTGCCGTGGTCAGGCCGCGTGTCGCGCTACCACAGGGCGGGTGGGACGGCGAACGCAGGGCTGCCGCCATGTCGACTCGTCCACAGTTGTGTGCACAGCTGGGGATGGACTCACAGGCCTGTAGTTACCGGGGTGCCCTTCTCGTCACTTCCGTCCCACCCGTGATGAACCTGCAGGTCAGCGCCGTGCGGTCGAACAGGCGTTCTCCACACGTCGTGGACAACCCTGGGGGTTCAGCGCTTTGTCGACCTGTGGACAGCGTCGAGCCGCTGTGCACAACGCCGCGTGTGGACAACACTGTGTGTATCCGGTCAGTGACAGACGAGAGGCCCCCGTCCCGGGTGGGACGAGGGCCTCGTCGAGGGGTGGCAACCCTCTCCTGCGCACCGCCCCGTGCGTGGGGAGGGCGGGCAGGAGGGTCCTCCTCAGCGCCAGCGCATCGACATGACCAGGCCGGCCACCATGAGGCCGAAGCCGATCAGGAAGTTCCAGGCGTTGAGCGCCGACATGAACGGGATCCGGTCGCCGGCGACGTAGAACACGACGATCCACAGCAGCCCCAGCAGCATGAGGGTGACCATGACCGGGGCGTACCAGCGCGGGCTGGGCTGGAGTGCCCGCGCGCTCGTCGTCCCGGACTGCAGGGTGCCCTGCGGCGGCGTGTAGACCGACTTCTTGCGCACCTTGGACTTGGGCACCGATGGACTCCCTCCGGGGCCGGTCCGTCGCGACCGGCCGTGACGGTTCCCCAGCCTAAGCTGCGGATGTGGCCACAGCCCGCACCCTGCGCCCACGGATGACCCGTGGGGGTACCGCGTGGGCCGCCCTGGTGCCCGTGGTGGCGCTGGCGGCCGGGCTGCTGTTCGCGACGTCCAGCCAGACCGCCCAGGGCACGGACCTGCGCGGCGGGGAGGCCACCGAGCTCTCCGCCCTCATCCCCGCCCGGGAGGACGTCGTCGCCCAGCAGGAGGAACAGCTGGAGGCGCTGCAGGCCCAGGTGCAGGCCCTCACCGACCAGGCCGCGTCCCGCGACGGCGACGTGGCGGCCGCCCGCGACGCCGGGCAGGCCGGGGCTCTCTCGGCCGGTCTGGTGGCCCTCACCGGTCCCGGTGTGCAGATCACCCTGGACGACGCCCCGCGGCGGCCCGACGGCTCGCTGCCCATCGGCGCCCAGCCCGACGACGTCGTCATCCACCAGTCCGACGTGCAGGCCGTCGTGAACGCCGTGTGGGCCTCCGGTGCGGACGCGGTGGCCATCATGGACCAGCGGCTGATCGCGACCAGCGCGGTCCGCTGCGTCGGCAACGTCCTGCTGCTGCACGGCCGCACCTGGTCGCCGCCGTTCGTGGTCACCGCCGTCGGCGACGCCGACGCGATCCGCGCCCAGCTGGCCGCCTCCCCGCAGGTGCAGGTGTTCCAGCAGGCGGTCGAGGACTACGGCCTGGGCTTCGCCGTCCAGGAGCGCGGCGAGCTCACGCTGCCGGCCTACGACGGCCAGCCGGCGATGGAGTACGCCACAGCCGCTGCCGGCTGAGGCCCCGTGCACGGCCCCGGCCCGGTCCAGAGGCTCGCCGCGAGCTCGCGAGCGGTGAGGAGGACGGGGTCCTTTTGGTACACAGGGACCGTGAGCCGTCCCGTCCTCGTCGTCGACAACTTCGACAGCTTCGTCTACAACCTGGTGCAGTACCTGGGCCAGTTGGGCGTCGAGTGCGTCGTCCGGCGCAACGACGCCGTCACCGTCGACGAGCTGCCCGACCTCGACGTCGCCGGGGTGCTGCTCTCCCCGGGCCCGGGGACGCCGGCCGACGCCGGGGTGACCGTGCCGATGGTGCGGGCCGCCGCCGAGGCCGGGACGCCGGTCCTGGGCGTGTGCCTGGGCCACCAGGCGATCGGTGAGGCGTTCGGTGCGGAGGTCGTCCGCGCACCCGAGCTGCTGCACGGCAAGACCAGCCAGGTGGTGCACGAGGGCGCCGGCGTGCTGGCCGGGCTGCCCTCCCCCTTCACCGCCACCCGCTACCACTCGCTGGCCGTCGACCGCGACACCGTGCCCGCCGAGCTCGAGATCACCGGGACGACGCCCTCGGGCATCGTCATGGCACTGCGGCACCGGGAGCTGCCCATCGAGGGCGTGCAGTTCCACCCCGAGTCGGTGCTCACCGAGGGCGGCCACCGGATGCTCGCCACCTGGCTGGAGGCCTGCGGCCTGGCGCCGGACCCGGCCACCGTCGAGGCGGCCAGCGCCGCGGCCCACCGGCTCACCACGGTCGCCACGACGGCCTAGGGGAGGGACTCCCGCCCCCGCCGTTCGCGGACTCGGGACGGGCCTCTGGACGAGGACTGTCCCCACAGCAGCAGGGCCCCTCCCCGTGCGGGGGAGGGGCCCTGCTGTCGTTCTGCGGCTAGCCCGTGGGTCCCACGCCGCTGTTGTTGCCGGCACCGCCGCTGTTGTTGCCGCCACCGCCGGGTGTCGTGGGCGGCACCCGGACGACCACCGCGATCGGGTCGTTCGCGGCCGCCTGGCTACCGGCCGGCGGTCGGGTGCCCAGGATCGCGGTCACCTGCGACAGGTTGGCGACCACGGCCCCCTGCTCGTCGATCACGCTGACGTCGGTGAAGCCGGCGGCGCGCAGTGCGTCGCGGGCTGCCGTGGCGGAGTTCTGGGTCGTCACATCCGGCACGGTGATCAGCGGGTCCTCGGCCGGCTCCGACGGGCCGCTGGAGACCTGCAGGGTGATCGGGTCGCCCGCGGAGGCCTGCTCGCCGGCGGAGGGGTCGGTCTCGATGACCGTGCCCTCGGGCTGCTGGGACTCGACCTGCTCGGTGGTGACGTTGGTGAAGCCGGCGCCCCGCAGCGTCTGGGTGGCCGCCGCCTGCTGCTGGCCGGTGACGTCGGGCACCTCGGCGTCGCCGTCGGACACCTGCAGGGTCACCGTGGTGCTCGGGTCGACCGACTGCCTCTCGCCGGGGCTGACGTCGACGACCTGGTCGGCGGGCGCCAGCGAGTCGATCTCCTCGGTCTCCACGCTGTCGAAGCCCGCGTTCTGCAGGGTGTTCTCGGCGCGGTCGACGTCCAGGCCGATCACTGCCGGGACCTCGACGGTGCCCGGCCCGACGCCGACGGTCAGGCGGACCGCGCTGCCCGGGTCGACCTGGGTGCCGCTGGACGGATCGGTGCCCAGGACGGTGCCCTCCTGGGACTCGTCCTGGGTGACCTGCTGGGTCACCTCGCCGACGGTCAGCCCGGCGTCGGTGAGCTGCTGCTCGGCCGCGGCCTGCTGCTGCCCGACCACGTTGGGCACCGGCACCTGCGTGGCCGTGGGCTCGGCCGCCGGCTGGTCGTCCCCGGCGTTGACCAGCAGCGCCACGGCGATCACGCCGCCGAGGATCAGCACGCCGGCGATGACCGCGGCGATGATCCGGTTGCGCCGGCGCTTGCCGGCGTCGTCGTCCTCGTCGTCCCAGTTGCCGTCGCCGTACCCGCCGGGCGGGGCGCCGATGATGGCGGTCTTCTCGGCGTCGCCCATCACCGGCGTGGCCTCGACCCGCTGGCCGGCCAGGGCCCGCAGCAGGTCGTTGCGCATGTCCGCGGCCGACTGGTAGCGGTTCGCCGGGTTCTTGCTCAGCGCCTTGAGCAGGATGGCGTCGAGGTCGGCCGGGATCGCCGGGTTGACCGACGACGGCAGCTTCGGGTCCTCGCGCACGTGCTGGTAGGCCACCGAGACCGGCGAGTCGCCGGTGAACGGCGGCGCTCCGGTGACCAGCTCGTAGAGCAGGCAGCCGACCGAGTAGACGTCCGAGCGGGCGTCGACGCTCTCGCCGCGGGCCTGCTCGGGGGAGAGGTACTGGGCGGTCCCTATCACCGCGGCCGTGGAGGTCATGGTCGCGGCCGAGTCCGACACCGCACGGGCGATGCCGAAGTCCATGACCTTGACCGTGCCCTGGGGGGTGACCATCACGTTGCCGGGCTTCACGTCGCGGTGCACGATGCCGTTGCGGTGGCTGAAGTCCAGCGCGGCGCAGATGTCGGCCGCGAAGGTCATCGCCCGCTCCGGGGAGAGCACGCCCTCCCGGCGCAGCACGTCGCGCAGGGTCTCGCCCTCGACGTACTCCATGACGATGTACGGGGTCGCGCCGCTCGACGTCCGGTCCTCGCCGGTGTCGTAGACCGAGACGATCGCCGGGTGGTTCAGCGAGGCCGCCGCCTGCGCCTCGCGGCGGAAGCGGACCTGGAAGGAGGGGTCGCGCGCGAGGTCGCTGCGCAGGACCTTGACCGCCACCTCGCGGCCGAGGCGCAGGTCGCGGCCGCGGTGCACCTCGGCCATGCCGCCGCGACCGAGCACCCCGCCGATCTCGTAGCGCTCACCGAGCACCTGGGGCGTGGTCATCGGAGGTCCTCTCGGGCGGTGCGGTCCTGCGTCCGGGCGGGACCCGGCGGGGCGCAGCGGACGGGTGGGCCGGCGGGCAGCGTAACCGCTGCGACCGCCAGGACCCGGACGGCGCGAGGGGAGCGGCTCACGCCGCCGGATCCGCTTCCCCAGCCACCTGCTGGCGGTTCTGCGCGTTGCCGGCCGGTGGCTCGGCTGTGTCACGTGGGGGCACGGTCGCCGTCGGCGTGTTGCCGGGCAGCGTCGGTGTCACCGACGGGGTGGACGTCGGCTCGGAGGTGGGCGTCGGCCGGTTGCGGGTCGGCCGGGTGTTCCCGTCGGTGTCCTCGCCGTCGTTCCCGCTGTCCTCGTCGCCGCCGGGACCGCTGGCCGTCGTCGGGGCCGGAGCAGCGGTCGTCCGGGGCGGGGCCTGGGTGGTCGGGACCGCGGGAGACTCGTCGTCCCCGGTGCCGGTGTCCCCGTCGCCGGTGTCGGGCGCGTAGTCCGCAGCGGCGTAGAAGAGGGTCACGGTGTCGCCGGGCGGGACATCGGTGTTCGCCGGGTCGGTGGTGACGACGTCGCCCTCGTCCAGCGGCTGTCCGAGCGTAGCCAGCTGCGCGGCACTGGCCGCGTCGGTCTCGACCTGCAGGCCCGCGGCACGCAGCAGGTCCGCGACGTCATCGACGTTGTCCCCGACGTAGTCGTCGGTCGCGACGAAGAACGTCCCCGGCGCCGCGCTGGAGGCCGTGCTCGGTGCCGCGGTGGTGGGGGCGGCACCGGTCCCCGTCGAGCCGTCGTCCCCGCTGCCCGAGAGGGCCCACAGCCCGCCGCCCACCAGCGCGAGCAGCAGCAGGCCGGCGACCAGCCACACCCAGGGCTTGCGGCGGCGGTCGCCGTCCGCAGGCGGCGCGGTGTGCCGGCCGCGCTCGTCGTCGTCCTCGGTGCGGCGCAGGGGCGGCATGGCGCCCACCGAGGTGCGTGCCCCGGTGACGGCGGCCCCGCCGGCGGACGCGGCGCCCAGCACCTGGGTGCGCGAGTCGGCGAGGTCGTCGACGACCTCGGTCTGCGCCGTGGGCGCGGCGCCCACCGGGTACGGCGGCGTCGTGGCGGGCCCGGCGGCCCGGTGGGCGGGGGAGGTGCCGTTGCCGGACGCCACCGACCGGATCGCGGCGGCGAAGGCGGCGCCGTCGGGGAAGCGGTCGGCCGGGTCCTTGGCCAGGGCGCGCTCGATCAGCAGCCGCACCGCCGGGGGCACGTTCGCCGGCAGGGGCGGCGGCTGGCGGTTGATGTGCGCCAGCGCCACCGCGACCTGCGACGTCCCGTCGAACGGCCGGCCGCCGGTCAGGCACTCGTATCCCACGACACCGAGGGAGTAGACGTCGGAGGCGGCGGTGACCTCGAAGCCCTGCGCCTGCTCGGGGGAGAGGTACTGGGCGGTGCCGACGACCATGCCGGTGCGGGTCAGCGGTGTGGCGTCGCGGGCCCGGGCGATGCCGAAGTCGGTCAGCTTCACCACGCCGTCGGGGCGCACGATGAGGTTGCCCGGCTTGATGTCGCGGTGGACGACGCCGGCGTGGTGGGCCGCCGAGAGCCCGTCGGCGGCCTGGCCGAGGACGTGCAGCGTCCAGTCGACCGGGAGCTTGCCCTCCTCGTGGAGGATCGTGACCAGCGGCTTGCCCTCGACCAGCTCCATGACGAGGAAGGCCAGCCGGGCGCCGCGCTCGTCCTCGGTCTCGCCGTAGTCGTAGACCGAGGCGATGTTGGGGTGGGACAGCGCAGCGGTGTGCCGCGCCTCGTTGCGGAAGCGGGCCACGAAGCTCGGGTCGCCGGTGAACTCGCTGCGGAGCACCTTGGCGGCGACCTCGCGGTCGAGGACGCGGTCGCGGGCACGCCACACCTCGCCCATGCCGCCCGTGGCGATGGGTGCGGTGATCTCGTAGCGCCCGGCGAGGATCGTCCCGGTCGACAGTGTCATCAGCCGCCCTGCCCGTCGAGGTAGGCCTGCATGACGTCCCGGGCGATGGGGGCGGAGACGTCGCCGCCCGTGCCGCCGCCGTTGGCCACGAAGACCGCCACGGCGATCTGCGGGTCGTCGGCCGGCGCGAACCCGATGAACCAGTTGTGGTCGGGGCCGGCGTTCTCCGCCGTCCCGGTCTTGCCCGCGACGGTGACGCCGGGGATCCGCGCGCGCCGGCCGCTGCCGTTCTCCACGACGCTGGTCATCATCTCGGTCAGCTGGTCGGCGACGTCGGCCGAGACCGGCTCGCTGAGCTCCTCGGGGTCGGTCTGGTCGATGACCGACAGGTCCGGGGCACGGACCTGGTCGACGAGGTAGGGGCTCATCAGCGTCCCGTCGTTGGCCACCGCGGAGGCGATCATCGCCGCCTGCAGCGGGGTGAGCTGCACGTCCTGCTGACCGATCGAGCTGACCCCGAGCGCCGCGTCGGTCTCGATCTCCCCGAGCGTGCTCTCCGACACGGGCAGCGGGATCTCGAGGGGGTCGCCGCCGATGCCGAACGCCTCGGCCGTCTCCCGCACCCGGTCCTCGCCGAGGTCGATGCCCAGCTGGGCGAAGGCGGTGTTGCAGGAGATGGTCAGCGCCTCGAGCAGGCTCTGCCGGCCGCTGGGGTCGCAGGCCGAGCCGCCGAAGTTCTCCAGCGCCGTCCTGGTGCCGGGCAGGACGAGCTCCTGCGGCGCCGGGACGACGGTGTCGGGCGTGTACTGGCCGCTGGAGAGCGCGGCGGCGGAGACGACCACCTTGAAGATCGACCCCGGCTCGTAACGGGCGTTGATGGCCCGGTTGAGCCGGGGGTCGATCTCCATGCCGTCGAGCTGCGCGGCGTAGTCGCGGATCGCGGCCGGCTCGTGGCTGGAGAGCTGGTTCGGGTCGTACGTCGGGGTGCTCGCCATGCCCAGCACCGCCCCGGTCGAGGGGTCGAGGGCGACGACCGCGCCGGTGACGCCGTCGAGCCCGGCCATCGCCGTCTCCTGCACCGCGGGGTCCAGGGTCAGGACGACGTCGCCGCCGGAGGGGTCCCGCCCGGTGAACAGGTCGGCCAGGCGCCGGGTGAACAGCCGGGCGTCGTCGCCGGAGAGCACGTCGTCGGCCGCCCGCTCGATCTGGGCGTTGCCGTAGACCAGCGAGTAGTAGCCGGTGACCGGGGCGTACACCGGGCCGTTCGCGTACTGCCGCAGGTAGGTGAGCTGGTCGTCGGTCGGGACGGAGTTGGCGACCTCGGTGCCGCCGGCCACGATCGAGCCCCGCTCGCTGTCGTACTCCTCCACGAGCACGCGGGTGTTGCGGCCGTCGGAGCGCAGCTCGTCGGAGCGGACCACCTGGATGACGTTGACGTTGACGATCAGCAGCGTGAAGAGCACGAGCACGCTGATCGCGACGCGGCGCAGAGGGGCGTTCACGTCTGCACCACCTCGGTCGGGGCGTCACCGAGCGCGGGCTTGGGCGGCCCGGTGGGGGCGGCCGGACGGCGTGCGGCGTCGCTGATCCGCACCAGGACGGCGACCAGGACGAAGTTGGCCACCAGCGACGAGCCGCCGTAGGCGAGGAACGGCGTGGTCAGGCCGGTCAGCGGCAGCAGGCCGGTGACCCCGCCGAGGACGACGAACACCTGCCAGGCGATGGTGAAGGACAGGCCGGCCGCCAGCAGCTTGCCGAACGCGTCGCGGCAGATCAGCGACGTGCGCAGCCCGCGCTCGACCAGCACCAGGTAGACGATGATCACCGCGACCAGGCCGAACAGGCCCAGCTCCTCGCCGACCGCGGCGGCGATGAAGTCGCTCTTGGCCACCGGCACCTGGTCGGGGCGGCCACCGCCGAGCCCGGCGCCGAACAGCCCTCCGGTGCCCAGGCCGAACAGCGCCTGGGCCACCTGGAAGCCGGAGCCGTCGTAGTACGCGAAGGGGTCCAGCCAGGAGTCGACGCGCTGCTGCACGTGGCCGAAGAGCTGGTAGGCGACGAGCGCGCCCCCGGCGAACAGGCCCAGGCCGATGAGCAGCCAGCTGGCCCGCTCGGTGGCCACGTAGAGCATGACGACGAAGATGCCGAACAGCAGCAGCGAGCTGCCCAGGTCGCGCTCGAAGACCAGCACGAGGATCGACAGCCCCCAGGCCACCAGGACCGGCCCGAGGTCGCGGCCGCGCGGGAGCTCCAGGCCCATGACGCGGCGGCTGGCCAGCGCCAGGACGTCGCGCTTGTCGACGAGGTAGGCGGCGAAGAAGACCGTCAGGCAGATCTTGGCGAACTCGCCGGGCTGGATGCTGAAGCCGGCCAGCCGGATCCAGATCTTGGCGCCGTTGACCTCCGAGAGGGACGACGGCAGCACGGCCGGGATGGCCAGCAGCACCAGGCCGACGAGGGCCAGCGTGTAGGCGAACCGGGACAGCAACCGGTGGTCGCGCAGCACCAGCAGCACGCCGACGAACAGGACCAGGCCCAGCGTGGCCCACACCAGCTGGACGGGGGCGTCCTCCCGGCTGACCGCGCTGTCGGCCTGCTGGGCGGCCAGGTCGAGGCGGTGGATGAACGACAGCCCGAGGCCCACCAGCAGGGCGACCGCGGGCAGCAGCAGCGGGTCGGCGTAGGGCGCCCACCGGCGGACGACGAGGTGGGCGGCGGTCCACAGCGCGGTGAACCACACCCCGAAGGTCGCCAGCTCGGTGGTCAGCGAGCCGGTGACCGTGAGGTCGACGATCGCCTGCGCGACCAGCGTGATCAGGACGGCGAAGCCGAGCAGGGCCAGCTCGGTGTTGCGGCGCTTGGGCGGGTTCGCCGTCCCCGGCGCCGCGGCGCGGGGGTCGGTCGTGGGGCCGGACGTCACTTGGCCTCCCGGCAGTCCACCCCGGGCTCGTACGTCCTCGTCGGCTGCGTCGACGTCGGCCCGGGGGTCGTCGGCTCGGGGGTCGTCGGTTCGGGCGGGACGGGGGCGGCGTCGGTCGGCGCCGCACCGTCCGGAGCCGGCGCGGCGGAGGGCGACGCGGGCGCGGTCGGCTGGACCGGTGCCGGCTCGACGTCCTCCTCGGCGGGGCACAGCGGCAGCCGCTGCTCACGCAGCGTGGACACGATGCGCCGGGCGTGCTCGCCGTCGGTGGCGTCGATGCCACGCTGCACCTTGCTGGCGGCTGCCGGCGTGAGGTCGGCGACGGGGAGGTCGGTGACGTCGGAGACCTGGTTGAGGTCCATGCCCAGCAGCGAGGTGTCCAGCCCGCGGAAGACGGTCACGCGCGCGCCGTCCCCGGTGTCCTGCACCGCGACGAACCAGTTGGACAGCACCCACAGGTAGGCGCCCACGGCGGCGGCAGCCAGCAGGACGACGGCGGCGAGCGCGCCGAGCACCCGCCGGCGCCCGCGACGGGGCGGTGGCGCGGCCGCCATCGGTGCCGCCGACGCGGGGGGCTCCGGTCGCGGGTCGGCCAGCGCGGCCCGCCCGGCGGCCGAGCGCGGGTCGACCGCGCGCTGCCCGACGTTGTCGCCCGCGGCACCGTCGACCACCGGCTCGACCGGGTAGGTGCCCTCACCGCCGTCCTCCACGACGTCGGCCACGATCACCGTGATGTTGTCCGGCCCGCCGCTGCGCAGCGCCAGCTCCACCAGCCGGTCGGCGGTCGACTGCGGGTCGGGGTCCTGCAGGGCCTCGGCGAGCGTCTCCTCGCTGACCACGCCGGACAGGCCGTCGGAGCAGAGCAGGTAGCGGTCGCCGGCGCGGGCCTCGCGCATCGACAGGTCGGGGTCGACGTCCTGCCCGTTGAGCGCGCGCAGCAGCAGCGAGCGCTGCGGGTGGTGGTTGGCCTCCTCGGGCGTGATCCGCCCGTCGTCGATCAGCGTCTGCACGAACGTGTCGTCGTGGGTGATCTGCTGCAGGACGCCGTCGCGCAGCAGGTAGGCGCGGGAGTCGCCGACGTGGCACAGCGCCAGCCGGCCGCCGGCGAACAGGACGGCGGTGAGCGTGGTGCCCATGCCCTCCAGCTGCGGGGACTCGCGGATCACCTCGCGCAGGTGCTCGCTGCCGTCGAAGACCGCCTCGCGCAGCGCCTGCAGCATGTCGCCGCTGGGCGCGTCGTCGTCCAGGTGCTCGAGGGCGGCGATGACCACCTTGCTGGCGACGTCGCCGGCCGCGTGGCCGCCCATGCCGTCGGCCACGGCGAGCAGCCGGGGCCCGGCGTAGACCGAGTCCTGGTTGTTGCCGCGGACCAGGCCGCGGTCGGACCGGGCCGCGTAGCGCAGCGCGAGGCTCATCGGGGTCGGCTCCCCCGGGGGCGGCGGGTCACGAGCGCAGCTCCAGCGCGGTCTGCCCGATGCGGATCGGCTGACCCGGCGCGACGAGCAGCGGCCCCTGGACGCGCTGCTGGTCGAGGTAGGTGCCGTTGGTGGAGCCGAGGTCCTCGACGTACCACTGGCCGCCGCGGTTGGTCAGCCGGGCGTGCCGGGAGCTGGCGAAGTCGTCGGTGAGCACCAGGGTCGAGTCGTCGGCGCGGCCGATGAGGATCGGCTGATCGCCCAGCGTGATCTTCGTGCCGGTGAGCGGGCCGGCGGTGACGACGAGGGTCTTGGGGGCGCCGCGGGTCTTCTTCCTCCCCGGGGTGGCGGCGCGCGGCGGCACCGAGGCCACCCGTCCGGCGCGGCCGCCGAACAGGTCGGCCCGGACCACCCGGAAGGCGGCGAAGATGAACAGCCACAACAGCAGGAGGAAGCCGAAGCGGAAGATCTGCAGGACGATCTCGGCCGTCACGCGTCCGCCTCGCTGGTGCTCGTCGGCCGCGTGCCGGGGCGTGCTCTGCTCATGCGTGACCTCGCGAGCCCGGTCACGTCCCGTCCTGCCGGTAGACCAGCACCGAGTGTCCGATGCGGATGACGTCCCCGTCGGCGAGCGGCTGACGGGTGATCCGCCGGCCGTTGACCAGGGTGCCGTTGGTCGAGCCGAGGTCCTCGGCGATCGCCGTCCCGTTGTCCAGGACGACGTCGACGTGCTTGCGGCTCACACCGGTGTCGGGCAGCCGGATGTCGGCGTCCGTGCCGCGGCCGATCACGTTGCGCCCGGTCGTCAGCTCGTGCCGCGTACCGGGGCCGTCGACCAGCAGGACGTGGGTGACGCCGGGCTTGGCGCCGGCGCGGCCGACCACCGCAGAGGGCGCCTGCCGGCCGGTGTCGGTGGCCATGCGGCCCTGCAGCGGGGGCAGCGGGGGGACCGCGCCGCTGCGGGGGCCGACCGGCTCGTCGGGGCGCGGGCCCGGCTTCGCCGACGGGTCGGCGACGTGCGAGCTGACCTCGAAGACGCCCGTGGGCAGCTGCTCGTCGCGCTCCAGGCGCACCTGGACGGCGTCGAAGACCTGGTAGCCCTCGCCCTCGATGTGCTCGGTGACCATGTCGGCGAGCTGGGCGGCCAGCTGCTCGGACCACTCGGCGAGGTGCTCGTGGTCGGTGGGGCCCAGCCGGACGTCGTAGATGTTGGGCGCGAGGACCCGGCCCTCGCCCATCACCGCGCGCTGCTCGTCGGCCTCGCGGGTCAGGGCCTTGGCGATCTCGGCCGGGTGGACCTTGCCCTTGAAGATCCGGGCGAAGGCCAGTCCGACCATGCCCTCGAGTCGCCGCTCGAAGCGCTGCAGCACACCCACAGTCGCTCCCTTGCGCTCGCGCGGTCGTCCGGTCTGCCACCGATGATCGTAGCCGTCCGCGGAGCGGCCAGCCGTGGACCGACTCACGTTCCGGGGAGCGCGGCAGACCCCCGGGGAGGACGACCGACCCCCTGCCCGGGTTCCGCCGCGGCGGCTGCTACTGTCGTTCCTCGCCAGGGCAAGTGGCGGAATGGCAGACGCGCACGGTTCAGGTCCGTGTGTCCGGAAGGACGTGGGGGTTCAACTCCCCCCTTGCCCACACCGACAGCGAGGCCCCGGGGGACACCCCGGGGCCTCGCTGCTGTCGTGGTCCCGCCGCCCCGCCTGGTGGCTCAGCGGTCGGCGGGGACGGCGCCCACGGTCGGCCGGCGCAGGGCCGCCGCGTCGGCCGGGGGCAGGGGACGGGACAGCAGGTAGCCCTGCGCCTGGTCGCACGACTGGCCCTTGAGCCACTCCACCTGCTCGACCTCCTCCACGCCCTCGGCCACCACGGTGAGCCCGAAGGTGTGCGCGGCGCGGATCATGAGGGCCACGAGCTCCGGGTGCCCGGGCTGCGTCGAGGCGACGAAGCTGCGGTCGATCTTGAGGGTGTCCACCGGCATGTTCCCCAGCTGGCCGATCGAGGTGTAGCCGGTGCCGAAGTCGTCGATCGCGATCGTGATGCCCTGCTTCCGCAGCGCGGCGAGGTGGCCGAACGCGACGGGCTCGTTGACCAGCACGGTCTCGGTGACCTCCAGCACGAGCAGCCGGGGCGGGAGACCGGACGCCGCCAGGGCGTCCGCGACGTCCTGGAGGATGCGCCGGTCGGCGAGGTGCCGGCCGGAGACGTTCACCGCGACGGTGGGCTCGGGCTCACCGGGCTCGACCGGGTCCTCGACCCGCCACTCCGCCAGCTGGCGGGTCGCCTCGTGCAGCACCCAGCGGTCCAGCTCGCAGACCAGGCTGCTCTCCTCGGCCACGGGGATGAAGTCGTTGGGCGGCACCATCCCCACGCCCGGTCGCTCCCAGCGCACCAGGGCCTCGTAGCCCTTCAGCCGACCGGCGGACAGGTCGAGCACGGGCTGGTAGTGCAGCCGCATCTCGCCGGCGGCCAGGCCGGCGGCGATCGCGGCCTCCATCTCGGAGCGGGCGCTCAGCTGCAGGCGCAGCGCCTCGTCGAACATCTCCGCCCGGCCGCGTCCACGGTCCTTGGCGCGGTAGGCGGCGGTGTCGGCCTCGGCGATGAGCGCGTCGGCGTCGGTGTCCGCGTCGCGGCAGACGGCGATCCCGATGCTGGCGCCGACCCGCACCTGGGAACCGTCGGCGGTGATCGGCTCGCTGACCGATCCGATCAGCCGCTCCGCGAGGCCCTGGAGGTCGCGCTCGGACCCGGCCTCCTCGACGAGGACGACGAACTCGTCCCCACCCAGCCGGCAGACGACGTCCCCGGGACGGACGGTGCTCCTCAGCCGGCGCGCGACCTCCTGCAGCACCTCGTCCCCGGCCGCGTGGCCGTGCCCGTCGTTGACCGCCTTGAAGCCGTCGAGGTCGACGAACAGCAGGCCGGTCATGGAGCCGGAGCGCCGGCCGCGGTGCAGCGCAGCCGTGACCAGGGACAGCGCCTGCGCCCGGTTGGGCAGCTCGGTGAGGGGGTCGTGCGCGGCCTGGTGCGCCAGCGCGGACTGCAGGGTGTCCCGCTGCCGGATGGCGCTGACGAGCTGCTCGACGGACGCGTGGAGGAGCTGCCCGAGTGGCCCGGGGAGGGGCTCGTCCAGGACGGGGTGGGACAGGTCGCCGCGGGCGATGGCACGCGCCTGGTGCTGGATGCGGCGCAGCCCGGCGACGGCCGAGGCGAGGGCCCGGGAGACGGTCCGCACCTCGCGGGGGCCCACGCTCCCCACGTCGACCAGGCTCCCCTGGGTGATGCGCTCGGCCCGGTCGGCGAGCAGGCCGAGGGCGCGGGAGATGCTGCGCCCGACCCACAGGGCGCCGAGCAGCGAGGCCAGCACGAGCCCGGCACCGAGACCCAGGATGAGGTCGCGGTGGCCCGTGGCCCGGTCGCGGTCCGCGGCGGCCAGGTCCTGGGCCCGGTCCACGGCACTGTCCAGGAGGCCGGTCAGGGCGGTGTCGCGGGTCGAGGTCCCGATCACCAGCTGCACCAGGTCCGGGAGGGGCAGCGGAGCCGCGGTGGTGCCGCCGGCCTGCGTGGCCAGCACGCCGTCGACCGTGGTCACCTCGGGGGAGGTGCTGATCTCCTGCCACTCCGCACGCAGGGCGGCCTGGGAGAGCTGGCTCATCGTCTGCTGGGCGTCGGTGTAGGCCGCCCAGTCGGCCCGCCAGTCCTGCCGGAAGTCGGCCGACCGGTCCCAGTCGAGCTGGGCGCCGAAGAAGTTCGGCATCTGGCGGATGGCCGCGGTGACGAGCTCTCCCACCAGCTGGACGTCGCGGGTGGCCGTCAGCGTGGCGACGGGGACCTGCTCGGCCGCGGCCGCGGCGACCGCCTCCCGCTGGGCGGTGCCCAGGTCGTCGAGGAGCGCCAGGTACCGGTCGTAGAGGAGGTCCACGCGCAGGTCGTGGGCGTCCACGTGGGCGCGCAGCTCCGCGACCTCACGGGCGGCGCCGCCCAGGGCGGAGGAGCCGGCGGGATCCGCCGGCGCCGAGCTCAGGACGTCGTCGGTCACCGCCCGGCTCTGCTGCAGCAGGGTCAGGGTCAGCTGACGCTGGGCGGCCACCTGCTCGACGGGCACCCCGAGCTCGGCCGCGCTGGCCGGGTCGTCGATGACCGTCAGGGAGAGCGAGGGGATCATCTCGTGCGCCACCCCGCTGCGGACGGCGTCCAGCTGCGCGACGGCTCCCACGGCCGCCGCGGCGCGTGCGGCGCTGTCGGCGTCGACCACGACGGACCGGACCATCACCGTGGTCAGCCCGGCGACGCCGAGCAGCGGGACGAACACCAGCGCGGTGAGGTACAGCCACAGGGGAGCGCCGCGCCGGGCGGCGTGCTCGGCCGGTGGGCGGGTGGAGCTCATGCCGATCCGGTCGGCGCGTCCCGCGCGGTGGTTGACCGCGCCTCACCCGTGCGGGTGACGGGGACGCCGGGGAGTGCGCCCCGGCACCGGCCGCCGACCGACGCCGGTCACGAGCAGCGGCCGACGACCTCCCGGCCGGCCCCGCGGCCCCGTCCGGAGGCCCACCCCGAGCGTGCGGAGGGTGGGGAGGACGGGGTCCTCCTTCAGGCCGTGCCGCCGCGCTCCTGGATGAAGGCCGCGGAGTCGTAGTAGGTGCGGACGCCGGTGAGCCGCTCGTCGTCGCCCTCGATGACGGTCACCCCGCGGTACCGGAACGGCTTGCCGCTGCGCAGGGTGCCGGTCGAGGTCCACTCGAGGGCGGCGCTGTCCTCACCGACGACGCTGTGCGTGAAGGTCGTCTCCAGGTCGCCGAAGACGTTGCGGTAGTCCTCCCAGAAGGTCTTCGCGCCGTCCTTGCCCGTGGTCTGGTGGTGCTCGTCCAGCTTGACCAGCTCGGCGTCGTCCCCGGTGAGGTCCACCATGGGCTGGACGTCGCGGTCGCTGTCGATCCGGTGCAGCGCGTCGGTGAAGCGCTCGGTCATGGTGTGCATCGGTCCCCCGGTCCTGCGGCGTGGGCGGTCGGGGTGGGTGTACCCACTCCAGGGACCGTCACCCGCGCCGTCAGGTCAGCCGGCGGCGGTCGTCGTCGCCGCGGCCCCGGCCGAGCGTCTGGGCGAGCAGCACCGCACCCCAGGGGCCGATGACCCAGATCGGCCAGAAGTAGTGGAACTCGCCGGAGCCGATCACCGTGGCGAGCCAGACGGTGAGCACGATGACGGCGGTCACGGCCCAGTTGCGCCAGGCTGCCTCGCGGGTGGGCCCGCCGCTCCAGTCGCCGTGGTGCCAGCCGTGGGCGGCAGCGGGCTGCGGCTGGACCGGAGCGGGCGCCGGGGGCTGCGCGGCCGGGCGCGGCAGGTCGGCGGTGAGCTCCTCGAGCTCGCCGTAGGTCCGGGCGGCGTAGGCGCGGGCCAGGCGCTCGTCGTACTCGGCGACGGTGAGCCGCCCGGCGCTCATCTGCTCGCCGAGCTGGGCGGCCACGGCGGCGCGGTCGGCGTCAGCGGCGCGCAGGTGCGGCTCGGGCATCGGGGTGGCCTCCTCGGGTCGGGGCCCCAGTCTTCCGCCGGGGGCGGGCCCGGCGGTACTGACGGACGTCACCGGTTCCACGTGGAACGCGTCAGTACGGTCGGGTCGTGCCCGACGTGCGACTCGTCCCGGCCGCCTGGGACGACCCCGACGTCCAGCGGTTGACCGCCGCCCAGCAGGGCGAGCTGCGGGCGCGCTACGAGGGCGGTCAGGAGCCCGGGACGCCGCCCTCGGCCGCGGACGTCGCCGTCGTCCTGGTCGCCCGTGACGCCGACGGCGAGGCGGTCGGGTGCGGCGCGCTGCGCCCGCTGGGGGACGACGTCGCCGAGATCAAACGGATGTACGTCGTGCCGGCGGCGCGGGGGCGGGGGCTGTCGAAGCTGGTGCTCGCCGGGCTGGAGGCGGCCGCGCGGGACCGCGGCTGGACCACGCTGCGGCTGGAGACCGGTCCGCGGCAGCCGGAGGCCGTCGCGCTGTACGAGGGCGCGGGCTACCGGCCGATCGCTGCCTTCGGCCCCTACGTGGACGCCGACGACTCGCTGTTCTACGAGCGGGTGCTCGACCCGCCCTGATCCGGTTCCTCGACTCGCCGCCCCGACGGGCCCGGTGTGGTGGGGTGGAGCCCATGAGCGCTGCCTGGCCCGCGACCGAGCCCACCGAGGTCGAGATCACCTCCGGCGACGCCCGGCTGGTCGTCGACCTGCGCGGCGGCGCCATGCGCACGCTGACCGTCGGCGACCGCGGACTGCTCGACGGCTACCCCGCGGGCGCGGTGCCCAGCGGGAGCCGCGGCCGGGTGCTGCTGCCCTGGCCCAACCGCGTCCGCGACGGCCGGTGGAGCTGGGGCGGCCGCGACCTGCAGCTGGAGCTGGCCGGCCCGGACAAGCCCACCGCGATGCACGGCCTGGTCGGCTGGCAGCCCTGGAGCGTCCTCGAGAGCGGGGACGGCGCGGTGACCGTCGGCACCGTCGTCGAGCCCCGCTCCGGCTACCCGTTCCGGCTGGCCGCCGCGATCGACCACACCCTCGAGCCCGGCCGGCTCGCCGTGACGATGCGGGTCCGCAACGCCGGTGCCGAGCCGGCCCCCTTCGGCGCCGGCTTCCACCCGTACCTCGCCGTCGGCGCGCAGGAGGACGGCGGCATCGCCACCGCCGAGCTGGAGCTGCCCGCCCGCACCGAGCTGGTGGTCGACGACAGCGGTCTCCCGACGGGCGAACGGCGTCCCTTCGACGGGGCGATCGGCCGGATCGGCGACCGCTCCCTCGACACCCCGGTCACCGACCTCGACCGCGACGCCGACGGCTGGGCCCGGGTCCGGCTGCGCAGCGCGGCGCTGGGCAGCCTCGAGCTCGCCGTCGACGGCTCCTGGTCGTGGCTGCAGGTCTTCACCGGCGACACGCTCAGCGTCGGGCAGCGCCGGCGCAGCGTCGCCGTCGAGCCGATGACCTGCCCGCCGAACGCGCTCGCCGACCACGTCGACCTCGTCGTCCTCGACCCGGGCGCCGAGTGGTCCGGCACCTGGACCCTCACCTGGGAGGTCTGACGTGCGCGTGGCCGAGCTGTGGCGGTACCCGGTCAAGTCGCTGCAGGGCGAGCGGCTGACCAGCGCCGAGGCCGGCCCGGAGGGGCTGGCCGGCGACCGGCAGTGGGCGCTGTTCGACGTCGGCACCGGCCTCGGGCTGACCGCCCGGCGGGTGCCCGACCTGCTGTTCCTCTCCGGCCGGCTGCGCCCGGACGGCCACGTCGAGGTGGTGCTGCCGGACGGGACCGTCACCTCCGACGACGCCGTGCTGTCGGACTGGCTGGGCCGATCGGTGGCGCTGCGGGCCGCGGCGGACGCGCCCGGCGAGCGCCGGTACGAGAGCCCCCACGAGGTCGGCGAGGCCGACGAGTACGACTGGGACGTCTTCGCCGGCGCCCGCGGCGCCTTCCACGACAGCTCCCGCACCCGGGTCTCGCTGGTCTCCACCGGCACGCTGGGCACCTGGGACCGGCGGCGGTTCCGCGCCAACGTCGTCCTCGAGGGGGCGGGGGAGGACGCGCTGGTCGGCCGGCGGGTGCGGCTGGGCGGCGCCGAGCTGGACGTGGTCAAGCAGGTGGGCCGCTGCGTCATGGTGACCCGGCCGCAGCCCGGCGGGATCGGCCGCGACAACGGCGTCCTCAAGACCATCCACCGCGAGCGGGACGGCTGCCTCGCGGTGGGGGCGCTGGTCGTCCGGGTGGGCACGGTCGCGGTGGGCGACGAGCTGACAGCATGAGCCGCGTGCGCACCGTGGAACTGCGGCCGGGGGAGGAGTCCATCCGGCTGGGTCAGCTGCTCAAGCTGGTGGACGCCGTCCCGACCGGCGCCCAGGTGAAGGACGTGCTGCTCACCGGCACGGTCCGGGTCAACGGCGAGCCCGAGGTGCGGCGCGGTCGGCAGGTCCGCAGGGGCGACGTGGTCAGCGTGGAGGGCATGGAGGACGTGCGCGTGGGCTGAGCGGTCATCCCCGCGGGGATGACCGGGGGGTGAGCGCGGTTCCACGTGGAACTGACAGGCTGACCCCATGACGCGCGCGCCGTACCTGTCGTCCCGGCTGCAGGGCTTCGGGACGACGGTCTTCGCCGAGATGAGTGCGCTCGCCGTCGCCACGGGCTCGATCAACCTCGGGCAGGGCTTCCCCGACTACCCGGGCCCGCCGGAGGTGCTCGAGGTCGCCCGCTCGGCGATCGGCACCGCGCACGACCAGTACCCCCCGGGCCCCGGCATCCCGGAGCTGCGGTCCGCGGTGGCCGAGCACGTGCACCGCTTCGGCGGCCACGCCTACGACCCGGACACCGAGGTGCTGGTCACCGCGGGGGCGACCGAGGCGCTGACCGCCGCGCTGCTGGCCCTGCTCGAGCCCGGCGACGAGGTCGTCCTGTTCGAGCCGATGTACGACAGCTACGCCGCGGGCATCGCGATGGCCGGCGGGGTCGCCCGGCCGGTACCGCTGCGGCCCCCGCCGTCCGGCACGGGGCCGTGGACCTTCGACCCCGCCGAGCTGCGCGCGGCGGTCACCCCGCGGGCACGGCTGCTGCTGCTCAACACGCCGCACAACCCCACCGGCAAGGTCTTCACCCGCGCGGAGCTCGGCACGCTGGCGGCGCTGGCCATGGAGCACGAGCTGCTGGTGCTCACCGACGAGGTCTACGAGCACCTGGTCTTCACGGGCGCCCGGCACGCCTCCCTGTCCACCGTGCCCGGCATGCGCGAGCGGACCCTCGTCGTGGGCAGCGCCGGCAAGACCTTCAACGTCACCGGCTGGAAGGTCGGTTGGATCTGCGGGCCGGCGCCGCTGGTGTCCGCCGTCCGCACGGCCAAGCAGTTCCTCACCTACGTCAACGGCGGGCCGTTCCAGCCGGCGGTCGCGGCCGGGCTGCGGCTGCCCGACGAGTACTTCGCCGGCATCGCGCGGGACCTGGAGTACCGCCGCGACGTGCTGGTCGAGGGGCTGACCGCCGCGGGCCTGCCGGTGGTGTGCCCGGAGGCGACGTACTTCGCCACGGTCGACGTGCGGCCGGTGCAGCCCGACGGGGACGGCCTGGCGTTCTGCCGGGCACTGCCCGGGCGCGCGGGGGTGGTGGCCGTCCCGACGGTGGTCTTCTACTCGTCGGAGCACGCCCACCTGGGCCGCCACCTCGTGCGCTTCGCGTTCTGCAAGGGCGACGCCGTGCTGGCCGAGGCGGTCGACAGGTTGGGCGGGATGGGTCGGGCGGGTGTAGGAGGTCAGCCATGAGGTTCGGGGTGGTCCAGCACGACATCGTCTGGGAGGACCGGACGGCGAACTTCGCGCGCCTGGCGCCGCTGGTCGCCCGAGCGGCCGGCGCCGGGGCGGAGTTCGTGCTGCTCAGCGAGACGTTCTCGACCGGCTTCTCGATGACGCCGGGGATGGGGGAGCCCGAGGGCGGCCCGTCGGCGCAGTTCCTCCAGGAGCGGGCCGCCGAGCACGGCGTCTGGGTGGCGGGCAGCTGCCCGGAGATCGCCCCGGACGGCGACCTGCCCTACAACTCCTTCGTCCTGGCCGGCCCCGACGGCACGGTGCACCGCTACCGCAAGCTGCACCCGTTCACCCACGGCGGCGAGCACGAGCGCTTCCGGGCGGGGGAGAAGCCGGTGACCGTGGAGGTCGGCGGCCTCCGGGTGACCCCGTTCGTCTGCTACGACCTGCGCTTCGCCGACGTCTTCTGGTCCGCCGCGCTCGACACCGACGTCTACCTGGTGACGGCGAACTGGCCGGCCGCCCGCCGGCTGCACTGGCAGACGCTGCTGCAGGCCCGGGCGATCGAGAACCAGGCCTACGTGGTGGGCTGCAACCGCGTCGGCACCGCCGGCGACGGCACCGAGCACACCGGCGACAGCCGCATCGTCAGCCCGATGGGTGAGCTGCTGGCGACGGCCGCGGGCGTGGAGACGGTGCTGGTGGCCGACGTCGACCCCGCCGAGGTGACCGCGACGCGCGAGCGGCTGCAGTTCCTCGCCGACAGGCGGGCCTAGCCGAGGCGCTCCTGGCCGATGCGGTCCTGGGCGGTGCGGTCCTGGGCGGTGCGGTCCTGGGCGGTGCGGTCCTGGGCGGTGCGGTCCTGGTCGACGTCGACCCGCTCGCGGCGCACCTGGTCGCGGACCTGCTGCTGCTCCTGCACCCACTCGGTGCGCAGCCGCACCCGCTCCACCGGCACGACCTCGGTGCTGACGACCGGTCGCTCGGCGTGCAGCACGATCGTCTCCGGCAGTCCGCCGGTGCCGACCGCGTCGAGAGCGCCGGCCGTCGCGGGGGCGCCGTCGTCCAGGGGGACCTCCTCGATCCGGATCTCCTCGCGGCGGATGGGGACGGTGACCTGCACCTCCTCGGTGACCACGTACTTGACCACCCGCACCCGCTTGGCGGCGTAGCGCTCGGTGGCCACCCGCAGCCGCTCCTCGCTGCGGGTCATGGCGCCGTCCGTGGCCGGCGGGGTCGGCACGGCGGCGACCGGCACGGTCGCGTCCCCGGCAGCCACCCGGTCGTTGCCGACGGTGTCCTGCCGCGTGCCGCCCGCGCCGGGGTCGACCGGCACCCGGGAGAGGTCACGGGTGGTCGAGTCGTCGCCGGCCGGGGCCGTCGTCGTCCCGGCCGCAGCAGTACCCGCGGTCGTCGTGCCGGCAGTCCCCCCGGCCGTCGTCGTGCCGGCAGCCTCCCCGGCCGTCGTCGTGTCGGCAGTCTCCCCGGCCGTCGTCGTCCCAGCCGGGGACGTCCCGGCGCCCAGGCCGTAGTGCCGGCGCAGCAGCGCCTCGGCCTCGGGGTCGAGGTGCTGGTCGGAGACCGACGGGGCGGTGCGGACGGCCTCCTTGGTGACCGGCAGCCGCACGGCGCCCCCGGTGAAGGTGGCCTCGGTCGCGGGCACGACGGAGTGCCGGGTGCCGAACAGCCCGGTGGAGATCGCCACCCAGGTGGGGGCGCCGGTGCGGTCGTCGGTGAAGAAGTGCTCGACCGTGCCGATCTTCTCGCCGTCCGGGCCGTAGGCAGCGCTGCCGATCGCCGCGGACAGTTCTCGTTCGCTCAACACCGGGTCGGCTCCCCTCGTCCGCGCAGGGCCCCCACGGGACCTGCGGGTCCAGCGTGCCCACCCGGGACACCGGCCGAACATGGGTGGCCGCGTGGCGACCGCGCTGTGCTGACCTGCGCGTCCGCCTACCGTGGCACCCGTGACCACCGTGCACGTCGAGGTCGAGCGCAAGTTCGAGGCCGACGAGACCTTCGTCCTCCCGGATCTCACCGGCGTGGGAGGGGTCGCCGCGGTCGGCGACCCGGACGAGCAGTCGCTCGAGGCCACCTACTACGACACCCCCGACCTGCGGCTGCTCCGCTCCCGCGTGACGCTGCGGCGGCGCACCGGCGGAGCCGACGCCGGCTGGCACGTGAAGCTCCCGGGGGCGGACGGCGCCCGGCGCGAGCTGCACCAGCCGCTGGGCCGGGCGGCCCGCACCGCCCCGCGCGCCGTCGTCGCCCCGCTGCTCGGGCTGCTGGGCACGGCCGCGGCCGAGCCGGTCGCCACCCTCTCCACCCGCCGGGTGGTGCACCGGCTGCTGGACGAGGACGGGCGGGTGCTGGCCGAGGTGGCCGACGACGCCGTCGTCGGCACGGCGTTCGCGACCGTCCCCGGCGAGCCGGCCACCGTCACCACCTGGCGGGAGGTCGAGGTCGAACTGGTCGACGGCGACGAGACGCTGCTCCAGGCGGTCACCGAGCGGCTCGTCGCGGCCGGCGCCCGGCCCGCCGCCGTCCCCTCGAAGCTCGCGCGGGTGCTCGACGGGCGGCTGCCGGCGCCGGCGGCCCCCGCCCCGGAGCCCGCTGAGGCCGACGGGACGGCGAAGAAGGGCAAGGGCAAGAAGGCGCGGAAGGAGGAGCGCCCGGTCCGCACGGCCGGCGAGGTGGTCCTCGGTGCGGTGGCCGGGCAGCTCCAGGCGCTGCGGGACGCCGACCTGGCGGTGCGCACCGAGCAGCCCGAGGGCGTGCACGACCTGCGGGTGGCCTGTCGCCGGCTGCGCAGCATCCTCGCCGCGTTCCGCCCGGTGCTGGACCGCGAGCACACCGACCCGCTGCGCGCCGAGCTGCAGTGGGTGGGCGCGCAGCTCTCCGGCGCCCGGGACACCGAGGTGGCGCTGTCCCACCTGCGCGAGCTGGTCGCCGCCCAGCCGGTCGAGCTGGTGCTCGGGCCGGTCGCCGCCCGCTTGCGGCAGACCGAGGTCAAGGACCACCAGGCCGGTGCCCGCCGGGTCATCCGCACGCTCACCGACCGGCGCTACCTGCGGCTGCTCGACGCGCTCGACGCGCTGCTGGCCGAGCCGCCGGCCACCGAGCTGGCCGCCGCGCCCGCCCCCGAGCAGCTGACCGACGCCGTCCGGCGCACCGGGAAGCGGCTGCGCCGCGCCGTCGCGGCCGCCCGTGAGGCCGAGGGGGTCCAGCAGCACGAGCGCCTGCACGAGGTCCGCAAGGCCGCGAAGCGGGTGCGCTACACCGCGGAGGTGGCCGAGGCACAGTTCGGCGAGCCGGCCACCGCGCTCATCGCCTGCACCAAACAGGTGCAGGACCTCCTCGGGGCGGCCCAGGACACCGTCGTCACCCGGGACGTCGCCGTGCGGGTCGGGCGGGCCGCCTTCGCCGCGGGCGAGAACGCCTGGACCTACGGCCGGCTGCACGGCCTCGAGGAGGCCCGGGCCGCGGCCGCCGAGGCGGAGTTCTGGACACTGGAGCCGAGGCTGCGTCGCGCGGTCAAGACGGTGGCCGGGCTAGCCTGAGCGAGGCCCCCACTCCTGCCGGGTCCCGCCGCTGGCCCCGTCCAGGGCACCGCCCCGAGCGTGCGAGGGGCGGGTAGGACGGGGTCCTTCCATGGTGGGGGGCAAGGAGGTCCTTCCGCTGTCCCTCATCGGCCTGCTCGGGTTCGCCACCGTCGTCCTCCTCGCCGTGCTGCTCCTGCACGGCTACCTGTGGTGGCGGCTGGTCCGCAGCACCACCCGGCCCGGCCGGACCCGGCGGCTGCTGACGCTGGGCGTGGTCGTCCTCGCCGTGCTGCCGATGGGAGCGGTCCTGCTGCGGCGCGAGGACTCCGCGCTGAGCACGGTCGTGCAGTGGATCGGCTTCAGCTGGCTGGGCACCGCGTTCTACCTCTTCCTGACCCTGCTCGCCCTCGAGCCGGTGAGGCTGGTCCTGCGCGGGCGGTCCCGGAGCGTCCCCGACCGCGAGGTGGAGCCCGTCGTCGCGAGCGGGGCCCGGAGGGCTCCGCGCGGCGACGACGCAGCGGCTCAGCCCGGGCCGGGGACGGCAGCCGGCCGTGGTGCCGTCCGGCAGGACGGCGGTGTCGCAGACCCGTCGCGGAGGCTGCTCCTGGCCCGGGGGCTCGCGGTGACGGCGGGAGCGGTCGCGCTGGGCACGGCCGGCACGGGCGCCCACCTCGCCAACAGCGCCCCCGTCGTCCGCCGGGTGCCGGTGACGCTCGCCGGCCTGGACCCGGCCCTGGAGGGGCTGCGGATCGTCACCTTCTCCGACGGCCACCTGTCGGCCCTGTACGGCGGACGGCGCTTCGAGCGGCTGGTCGAGATCGTCAACGCCCAGCGGCCCGACGTCGTGGCGATCGTGGGCGACCTGGTCGACGGCGAGCTCGGCGAGCTGCGCGAGGAGGTCGCCCCGCTGGCCGACCTGGTCAGCGAGCAGGGCGTCTACTTCGTGACGGGCAACCACGAGTACTTCGTCGACACGACCGCGTGGCTGCGCCACCTGCCGACCCTGGGGGTGCAGGTGCTGCGCAACGAGCGGGTGCCGATCGTGCGCGGCGGCGCGTCGGTCGACCTGGCCGGCATCGACGACCGGACGGCGATCAGCTCCGGCGTCCCCGGCCACGGCGCCGACCTCGACG
Organism: Geodermatophilus sp. SYSU D00779; assembly: GCF_054050595.1. Taxonomy (NCBI): domain Bacteria; kingdom Bacillati; phylum Actinomycetota; class Actinomycetes; order Geodermatophilales; family Geodermatophilaceae; genus Geodermatophilus; species Geodermatophilus sp. SYSU D00779. Next base: position 4,623 of record NZ_JBJGZQ010000040.1, on the reverse strand, counting down.
CCGCGCTGGACGGCCGCGACGACGCCGTCCCGCTGGTGCTCATGGCCCACCAGCCGGTGCAGGTGGAGCAGGCGGCGGCCGCGGGGGTCGGGCTGCAGCTGTCCGGCCACACGCACGGCGGCCAGCTCTGGCCCTTCGACTACGCGGTGCGGCTGGACCAGCCGGCCGTGCAGGGGTTGTCCCGGGTCGGGGACACCCAGCTCTACGTCACGACCGGCGCCGGCTTCTGGGGCCCGCCGATGCGGATCGGCGCCCGGCCCGAGGTCGCGGTCGTCGAGCTGCGCGCCCCCTGAGGCTCACAGCTCGTGCAGCGCGTCCAGGGCCTCCTGGACGATCCCCTCGAGCGCCAGCTCGTCGCCGGAGTCCGCCCAGCGCAGCAGCCCCTGCGTGTAGGCCGACAGGTGCGCGGTGACGACGACGGCCGCGGCCGGGTCCTTGTCCACGCCGAGGGACTCCAGGAACAGCTGCGCGGTCGCGCGCTCGTACTCCGCCGCGCGGTAGCGGAGGCGGGACGTGGTCGCGATGAGCTGCCACCGGGCCAGGGCGTCGGACCGGACGTCCCCGGTCAGCCCGCGGACGAAGCCGAGGATCGCCCAGCGCATCCGCTCGCCGAGCGGCCGGTCGGCCGGGACCGTCGCGACCAGGGCGTCGATCTGGGCGCGCTTCGGCAGCGCCATGAGGAGCTCGTCCTTGCCGGGGTAGTGCGCGTAGAAGGTCTGCACCGACACCCCGGCCGCCGCGGCCAGCCGGGCGATCGACACGTCCTCGTAGCCGTGCTCGGCGAACAGCTCCATCGCGGCCTCGTAGATCCGCTGGTGCGTGGAGGCGTACTGACGGGCGCGGTGGTCCTGGGCCACGATCGGTCCCCCCTCCGGTCCACGGCGCCCCTCGGCGCTCGGCCACTTCTGACAGTGCCCAGGGCAGGACACCGAGAAGACACCACATCATGTGTGGTGTCCGTCTCTGCCGCACACGCGTCCCCTCCACGGACGAGTGACACCGGGGCCGTACGGGACACGGCCGGGTGAGGGAGACGTCTGTAGACGACCAGACGTCTACACCCGCAGTACCTTTGGAGCGTGACGAGCGCCGTGTCGGGACCGAAGTACCTCTCGGTCCGCGAGCACCTGCGCCGCCGGGTGTCCGCGCTGCCCGAGCACACGCTGCTCCCGCCGGAGCCGGTCCTGTGCGAGGAGTACGGGGTCAGCCGGATCACCCTGCGCCGCGCGGTCGACGGGCTGGTGGCCGACGGGCACCTCGTGCGGGAGCAGGGCCGCGGCACCTACGTGACCCGTCCGGCCATCCGCCACGAGTACCGCGAGAGCTTCGTGCACCGCATCGCCGGCTGGAGCTCGGTGATGACCGAGCAGGGCGCGCAGGTGGGCACCACGGTGCTCACCCAGCGGATCGTCCCCGTCCAGCCGCCGGTCGCCGCCGAGCTGGGACTCGAGCCCGCGACCGACGTCGTCGAGCTGGTCCGGCTGCGCAGCGTGGACGGCGCACCGAACCACGTGGCGCACAGCTTCCTGCCTGCCGCCACGTACCCGAAGGCGGCGGAGGCGGACCTCAGCGAGGGCTCGCTCTACGAGTTCCTCCGCCGGGAGTACTCGGCCGACCTGGCCCATGCGCGGATCGTCGTCGACGTCGACACCGCGGCACCGGAGGAGGCCGACCTGCTGCGCGTGGTCGCCGGATCGCCGCTGCTGGTGGTCCGCACGACGGTCCGCGACAGCGCCGGGCACCCGCTGGTGCACAGCTTCTCCCGGCTGCGCCCCGACGTCAGCCAGGTCGAGTTCGAGGTCTCGGTCAGCGGCCGCTGAGAGAGGACCCCCGTCCTCCCCGACCCTCGCGAGCTCGGGCCGGGACCCGGGACGGGGCCGGGGACCCTGCACGGGGGCCGTCAGGGCTCGCGGCGAGCCGCTGGACACCGCGCGCGGACTACCGTCGGCGGGACCGCACCCCGTCGTCCCCGGAGGTCCCATGCCCCAGCCGGTCACCGCCACCGGTAGCCGCGAGCTGCCCCACGAGCGGCGCCGGGTGTGGGAGGCGCTGGCGGTGCTCGCGCCGTACTGCGCCGTGTGCGACGTCTCCTACGTCGTCGAGGGCACCGGCGCCCCCGACCGCGGGACCCGGTTCGTCTGCGTGCCCGGCCGCCTGGACGACGGTGCGCAGCCGCCGGCCGGTGCGCCTCAGGGCGAGATCGTCGAGTGGGTGCCGCGGGAGCGGGTCACCACCCGGCTGCGGCTGACCCCGGAGACCTGGACGACGACGATCGAGCTCGCCGACGCCGGCCCCGGTGCCACGCTCGTGACCATCACCGTCAGCCACGAACCGCGCTCCGACGGCCGGCTCACCCAGCGGCTCACCCAGCGCCTGATGCGCGGCGGCGTGCGCGAGATGGTGCAGCGCACGGTGGACGGCGAGCTCGACCGGCTGCCCGCGCACGTCGCCCGCCTGCAGGGGTGATCATCGGATTGGGCGACGCGCGCATCGTCTCCTCGACCGCCGGGTACCGGAAAGCCATGATTCGGTGTGCAGCACCCGGCGCCGTGCCGGGTGCGCGCGCTCCGGGCGGGCTACCGAGGAGTTGGCTATGGAGATCATCGGTCTGATCATCGCGGGGCTCATCATCGGGCTGCTGGGGAAGTTCGTCGCCCCCGGCGCCCGAGACAACACGCCCCTCTGGCTCACGCTGCTGTGCGGCATCGGCGGGGTGCTCATCGGGTACTACGTGAGCGGCGCGCTGGGGGTGGCGGCCACTCCGGGCATCGACTGGATGAGGTGGATCATCTCCATCATCGTGGCGGCGGTGCTGGTGGTGGCGGCATCGACGCTCACCGGCCGCAACAGCCGCGCCATCCGCTGACGCCGGTTCCCGGGGGGCTCGGAGCTCGACAGAGCCCCCCGGGGACAGCCGGCCGGGCGGCGTCTCCGACCCCGGACCGCCAACACGAGGGAGCAGATCGTGCAGATCCTCGGTCTCGTCGCGGTCGGCCTGGTCATCGGGGTCCTGGCCCGGCTGGTCAAACCCGGTAGGGATCGGATGAGCGTCCTGGCGACGCTGCTGCTCGGCGTCGCCGGCGCGGTGATCGGCGGTCTGCTGGCCGACTGGCTGGACGTCGGCTCGATCACCGAGCTGAACTCCTGGGGCTTCCTCTTCGCCCTCATCGTGGCCGTCCTGCTCATCGGCGTCGCCCAGGTCGTGTCCGCAGTGCGCAACCGCGCCGTCCGCTGACCACTGGCCCGGGGGCTCAGAGCTCGACGGAGTCCCCCGGGGCCAGCCGGCTGTACGGGGTCGGCGTCCCCGGCCCCCGCTCACCCAGCAGGCCACCGACGAGCCCCAACCCGGCGTCGTTGAGCAGCCCGTCGTGGACGGCATACGCCTGGTCCGCGTCCACGGCCCGCACGTAGTCGATCACCTCCGCGGTCTTCGACCAGGGCGCGTGCACCGGCAGCAACAGCGTGGCCACCGGCTCGCTGGGCACGGTGAACGCGTCGCCCGGGTGGAACACCACCCCACCGACCAGGAACCCGACGTTGCCCACCCGCGGGAGCTCCGGGTGGATCACCGCGTGCAGCTCCCCGTGCACGGTGACGTCGAAGCCGGCGACGGTGAGCGCGTCGCCGTCCCCCACCACGTGCACCCGGCCGGCCGCGCCGTCGAGCTGCCCGGCCACCGATCCGTTGGTCCACACCTCCAGGGCGGGGTCGGCGTCCATGGCCGCGCGCAGCACGTCGGGCGCGACGTGGTCCACGTGCTCGTGGGTCACCAGGACCGCGCTCGCTCCCTGCAGCACCGACGGGTCGGTGAACACCCCCGGGTCGATGACGAGCCGCCGGTCGTCCTCGCTGAGGACGACACAGGCATGGCCGTGCTTCGTCAGCTCCATGTCCCGCATCCTGCCCCCGGCCGGCGAGACCCGCCCGGCCCGCCTGCGGGTGGAGTCGCTCACCCGTCCGGGTGAGGGGACCCCTGCCGACACTGACCCCGTCCCGGCGCGCTGCCGACACCCTGGGCATGAGCGCCCCCACCCTCGCCGCCGCCACCGTCGTCGCCGCCCGCAGCCGCCCGCACGGCCCGACGGCCGCCCTCTGGCACGCCGTCGAGCTGCACCGCCCGACCGCCGAGGTCGACGGCGCCTGTGAGCTCACCCTCTGCGGCTCGCTGGCCCGCGTCGACGTCGAGCAGCCGTGGCCCGCCCCGGCCCGCGACGTCTGCCCCGCCTGCGTCGTCCTCAGCCGCTGAGCCCTCCGCGGGCGGAGATGGCCGCAGAGGCTCAGGCGGGCTCCTCGGCCAGCTCGGCCCGCAGCCGGGCCAGCAGGTCCGACCGGGTGCCCGCGCCCAGCCGCTGGCGCATCCGGGAGACGTGGTGCTCCACCGTCTTCGCGGAGATGTAGAGCCGCCCGCCGATCTCGCGGTAGGTCTGCCCGGCCACGACCAGCCGGGCCACCTCCCGCTCCCGGTCGCTGAGCGTCCCGGTGCCCACCGCCGGGGGCGGGGGCTGGGGAGTGGGGGGGGGGGGGGGGGGGGGGGGGGGGGGGGGGGGGGGGGGGGGGGGGGGGGGGGGGGGGGGGGGGGGGCGGGGTGGCGGGGGGGGGGGAGGTGCTCGCCGGGGGGTGCGG
>NZ_JBJGZQ010000039.1:0-33915 GCF_054050595.1 Geodermatophilus sp. SYSU D00779 | reverse complement strand
CCCCCCCCCCGACCCCCCCCACACCCCGCCCCCCGCCCCCCCCCCCCCCCCCCCCCCCCCCCCCCCCCCCCCCCCCCCCGCCCCCCCCCCCCCCCCCCCCCCCCCCGGCCGCCCGTGGCGGCGGCTGCGCGGCGCCGTCCTCTGGCTCGCCGCCGGGACGGCGCTGCTGCTCGTGGCCGCGACCTGCGGCCTGCTGCCGCTGCAGCCGATGCACGTCGACTCCGACAGCATGACGCCGACCGTCTCGCCCGGTGACCTGCTGCTCGTGCGGCACGGGCAGGGGCCGGTGCAGCGCGGTGACGTGGTCGCCGTGACCGACCCGTTCGACGACGGGATGCTGGTCAAGCGGGCGGTGGCGCTGGGCGGCGACGAGGTGGCCATCGAGGACGGCGTGCTGGTCGTCGACGGGACGGCGGTCTGCGAGCCGGCGATCGACCCCGCCCGGCTCGACGGCGTCTGGTTCGGCCCGGTGACCGTGCCGGAGGGGCACCTGTTCCTGCTCAGCGACAACCGCGACGGATCGGTGGACTCGCGCGCGTTCGGCCCGGTGCCGGCGTCCAGCCTCGTCGGCACGGTGGCCGCGCGGCTGTGGCCCGTCCCGGGATCGCTGCCCTCGCCCTCTGCCGGCTGCTGAGACCCGGGACGACGCGCCGACCAGCAGGAACACCCTGCGGGCACCCGGTGCTGTACCGGGCGTGGGAAGCACCGCCACCTCCTCGTCCCCCGCCCACCCCGCCGCGTCGTCCCCCGTGTCCGCCCCCGCCGACCTGTCCCGCCTGCTGCAGGTGCGCCAGGTCTACGCCGAGCCCGCCGCCCTGGCCTCACCCCGCGGACAGCAGGTCCTGGCCCGCTTCCCCGGTGCCGAGGTGGTCGAGGTCCCCTCGCACTGGAAGATCCCCGAGCTGCACGGCAACGAGGGCAACGTCGAGCGCTGGGTGCGCGTCAAGTCCGAGACGCTGGTGCTCGGCGTCAAGAAGTCGCTGACCGCCCGTCCCAACGGCCGCTCGGCGAACTGGATCGCCCCCTCGACGGCCAACGGCTGTGCCATGGCCTGCGCCTACTGCTACGTGCCGCGGCAGAAGGGCTACGCCAACCCGATCACCGTCTTCACCAACATCGAGCAGATCACCGGCTACCTGCGCCGGCACGTCGCCCGGCAGGGGCCCAAGACCGAGCCCGACCAGTGCGACCCGGAGGCCTGGGTCTACGACCTCGGCGAGAACAGCGACTGCTCGGTCGACGCGCTGGTCAGCGACAACGTCGCCGACCTGGTGGCGACCTTCGCCGAGCTGCCGACGGCGAAGGCCTCCTTCGCCACCAAGTACGTCAACCGGCAGCTGCTCGAGCTCGACCCGCGCGGCCGCACCCGCATCCGCTTCTCGGTGATGCCCGAGGACGACGCCAAGGTGCTCGACATCCGCACCAGCCGGGTCGCCGAGCGGATCGCCGCGGTCGACGACTTCGTCGAGGCCGGCTACGAGGTGCACCTCAACCTCTCCCCCGTCGTGCTGCGCGAGGGCTGGGAGGCCGACTGGGCGCAGCTGCTGCGCCGGCTGGACGACGAGCTCTCCCCCGCGGCCAAGGCGCAGGCCGCCGCCGAGGTGATCCTGCTCACCCACAACCGCGACCTGCACCAGGTCAACCTCGGCTGGCACCCCCAGGCCGAGGAGCTGCTCTGGCGGCCGGACCTCCAGCAGCCCAAGCGCAGCCAGAACGGCAGCTGGAACGTGCGCTACCGCAACGACGTCAAGCGCGCGGGCGTGGCCCGGGTGCAGGAGCTCGTCGCGGCGCACGCCCCGTGGCTGCGCATCCGTTACGCGTTCTAGCGCAACGACCCCGTTCCGTGTCGATGTGTCGACACGCCGTGCCGGGTCGCTGACGCAACGTGTGCGACCCTGGGGAGGCAACCCCGGGTTGGAGGTGAGGGGATGGCGCTCGACCACGAGGCCGCGGTGACGGCGCCGTCCCTGCTGACCGCGCTGCCGGACACCGTGGTCGTCGCCGACGCCGCGGGCCGGATCACGTACGTCAACCCGCACGTGCGGGTGCTGCTGGGCCATGAGCCCAGCGCCGTCCTGGGCCGGCCGCTCGAGGTCCTCATGCCCCAGCGCTTCCGCCGCGGCCACGGCACCGACTTCACCCGCTTCCTGGTCACCGGGCAGGGTGAGCTGGCCGGGCGCACCACCCAGCTGCCGGCGCTGCACGCCGACGGCCACGAGGTCACCGTCGACGTCACGCTGGCGAGGGTGCCGCCGCCGGAGGGTGCCGGGCCGGAGGCGGCGGGGGTGGTCGCCGTCCTCCGCGACGCGAGCACCACGATCCTGCTGGAGCGCCAGCTGATGGTCAGCCGCTACCTGGCGGCGACGCTGCGGGTCACCGCCGCGCTGACCGAGGCACCCGACGCCGACGTCGCCTTCCGCGACCTGCTGCCGACCCTGTGCACCGAGCTGGACTGGGACGCCGCCACCCTCTGGGAGCCCGACGGCGCCAGCCGGTCGCTGCACCACGTCGGTACCTGGACCGCCCCCGGCTCGGAGGCACCGGCACTGCACGCGGCCTCCCACGCCCACCGGATCGGCCGCGGCGAGGTGCTGCCCGGGCTGGTCTGGTCCCGTCGCGAGCCCGTCGTCGTCGAGGACCTGTGGGCCCAGCCCCGCCTCACGCGGCTCTCGGCCGCACGCGCCGACGGGCTGCGCACCGGCGTCGCCTTCCCCGTGGTGCGCGGCGAGGAGCTGCTCGCGGTGTGCGAGCTCTTCTCCCGGGAGCTGCGGCCGGTGCCGGCCGAGCTGCTCGACGTGCTGGCCCACGCCGGTCGCCAGATCGGCCAGTTCCTCGGCCGGCTGCGCGCCGAGTCCGAGGTGCGGCAGCTGGCCGACACGCTGCAGCGCAGCCTGCTGCCCTCGCACCTGCCGGCCATCCGCGGCGTCGACCTGGCCGCGCGCTACCGGCCGGGCGGCGGCGCCGGGTTGGTCGGCGGGGACACCTACGACGTCATGCCGCTGCCGGACGGCCGCTGGATGGTGCTCATCGCCGACGTCTGCGGCACCGGCGCCGAGGCCGCGGCGGTCACCGCGCTGACCCGGCACACCGCCCGGGCGGCGGCCAGCCCGGCGGCCGAGACGACCGCCGGCCCGGCCGAGGTGCTGCGTGCGGTGAACGCGGCGCTGCTGCGCGCCCGGACCGACGGCCCGCTGCGCTTCGTCACCGCCTGCTGCCTGGTGCTCTCCCCCGGCTCGGGCGGCGTGCGCGCGACCGTCGGCGTGGCCGGGCACCCGCTGCCGGTGCTCACCTGCCCCGACGGCCCGCGGGAGATCGGGGTGCCCGGCCGGCCGCTGGGCATCACCCCGGACCTCGACGTCCCGGTGGTCGAGGTTGAGCTGCCGCCGGGGTCGACGCTGGTCCTCTACACCGACGGGGTCACCGAGGCCCGCGACGACACCGGCGCGCAGTTCGGCGAGGACGGGCTGCGCCGGGTGCTCGCCGGAGGTCGCGGGGACGCGGAGGCGACCGTCGAGGCGATCACGGCCGTGGTGGAGGAGCGGCTGCGCCACTCACGCTACGAGGCCGACGACCTCGCCGTCCTCGCCCTTGCCGTCCCTGCCTAGTCCCCCCTCACGGGCGGCCCCGTCCCGGGCCCCGCCCTGAGCCTGCGAAGGGTGGGGAGGACGGGGTCCTTCAACCGGTCTGGCCGGTGTCGGCGTGGGCGGCGCCCACCGGCTTGGACTCCGGCGAGCCGCGCTGGCGCAGGTAGACGGCGAAGATCGCCATCGAGCCGACGGCGAGCATCTCGGACTGCCAGTTCTGGAAGGACCGGTTCCAGAAGTCGGCCTCGCCGAGGTAGCCGACCCAGCTGAGCGGGTCCTGCCGCTGGCCCAGCTGCTCGGCGTTGTAGGCGGCCCAGCCGACCACGGAGGAGGCGGCCCAGGTCAGCAGGAAGAGGGCACCCATGAGCAGGCCGAGCGAGCGGGAGAACACCGCCGTCCGCCACCCGCCGGTGCGCGCCCACACGGGAGAGCTCTCGTCGGCGTGTGGCCCGACCTGCTGCTCGCGGTCGGACTCCGTGCCCTCCTGGCCCGGCTCCTTGGACTCCGAGGAGCCCCGCTGGACCAGCCAGACGGTGGCGAAGACGTAGAGGAAGAACTGCAGGTACTCCGACTGCCAGTTCTCCATGACGTCGACACCGAAGGACGACGAGGTGACGTAGTCGAGGAAGGACACGGTGGGCAGGCCGTCGGCCACCTGCCGGGCGTTGTGGTCGGCCGTCCCGGCGACCGCCTGGCCGACGAGGGTGACGAGGAAGAGCCCGCCGAACCCCAGGGTCAGCGCGTTGGCGCGGAGGAAGCCGTAGCCGGGAGCGGTCATCGGCCCATCAGCCCCAGCGCCACGACGTAGGCGATCCCGAGCAGGATGACCGCCAGATAGCCGAGGAAGACCCCGCGGACGCCCCTCACGGCCCCTCCACCTCGCAGTCGTAGGGCAGCTCGCCGCGGGGCTCGCAGGCCGCGGCGGTCACCCGCCAGCCGGACGGCGTCTCGGTCAGGAACACCGTGTCGCCGCTGAGCCGGACCTGCGCGTCGCTGCCCCAGACCTCCACCGCCTCGACCGCGCCGCCGGGCAGCGGGAGCTGGCCGATGACGTCGGCGCACGGTGCCGACTCGTCGGACTCGAGGGTCTCCAGCGTCGACGGCGCGAGCAGCGCGCACCGGTCGGCGGGGGCTGCGCCGGGGTCCTCGAAGGCGCCGGCCACCCGGGCGACGTCGTCCTCCTGGAGACCGGCGCAGCCACCGAGTGCTGCCGTCGCCAGGGCCGCTGCGGCGAGCCTGAGTGTCGTCGGGGTACGCACTCGTGCCCTCCTGTCCTCCGCCTCCGGTGCTGACCGGGACGGCGACCGCCTACCCCGGCCCGCTTCCGCGGCAAACGGTCGTCCCCCGAGCGGGGGAACGGGGGTTGCCCCCGGGGTCGGCGGCCTGCCCGCCGTACCGTGGCGGCGTGGCGCGGGTGGCGGTGGTGGGCGCCGGTCTCGGCGCCCTGGCGGCCGCGGCCCGGCTGGCCGCCCTGGGCCACGCGGTGACGGTGCTCGAGCAGGCTCCGCAGGTCGGCGGGAAGCTCGGCTGGTACGCCCGCGACGGGCACGGCTTCGACACCGGGCCGAGCCTGGTGACCCTCCCCCAGCTCTACCGCGACCTGTTCGCGGCCACCGGCGGCCCGCTCGAGGACGCCGTCGACCTGGTGCGCCTGGACCCCGCCGTCGCCTACCGCTTCGCCGACGGGACACCGCTGTCCGTGCCCGGCGACGCCGCGGCCGTCCCCGGCGCGCTGGACGCCGCGCTGGGGACCGGGGCCGGCGCCCAGTGGTCGGCACTGATGGCCCGGGCCGGCCGGATGTGGGAGATCACCGAGCGACCGTTCCTGCGCTCCCCGCTGGCCGGGGCGGCCACGCTGGCCCGCCTGGCCCGCAGCGGCTCCGACGTCGCGACGGTCGCGCCGTGGCGCACGCTGCGCGGCCTGGGGACGGCGTACCTGCGCGATCCGCGGCTGCGCACGCTGCTCGACCGCTATGCCACCTACTCCGGCTCCGACCCTCGGCGCGCGCCGGCGGTGCTGGCGACCGTGCCGTACGTCGAGCAGCACTTCGGCTCGTGGTACGTGCGCGGCGGGCTGCGCCGGCTGGGCGAGGCGGTGGCGGCGCGGGCGGTCGAGCGGGGCGCCGTCGTCCGCACCGGGACCGCCGTCGAGCGGGTGCTGGTCGAGGGCGGCCGGGCAGCCGGGGTGCGGCTGGCCGGCGGTGAGGTGCTGCGGGCCGACGTCGTGGTCTCCGGTGCGGACGCCGCGGCGCTCTACGCCGACCTGCTGCCCGCCTCCCGCCCGACTCGGCGGGTGCGCCGCGACCTGGCCCGCAGCACGCCGTCCCTCTCGGGGTTCGTGCTGCTGCTGGCGCTGCGCGGGCGGACGCCGGGGCTGGCGCACCACACCGTGCTGTTCCCCGACGACTACGACGCCGAGTTCGACGCGGTCTTCGGCGTCGGCCGGCACCGCGGCGCCCCGCAGCCGGTCGCCGACCCGACCGTGTACGTGAGCGCGCCCGACGACCCGGCGACCCGCCCCGACGACGACAGCGAGTCGTGGTTCGTGCTGGTCAACGCGCCGCGACAGGCTGCAGGGCACGACCCCGTCGGCGGGGTGGACTGGGACGCCCCTGGGCTCGCCGACCGGTACGCGAAGCAGGTGCTCGAGGTGATGGCCCGCCGCGGGCTCGACGTCCGCGACCGGGTGCGCTGGTGCGTCGTCCGGACGCCGGCCGACCTCGAGCGCGACACCCGCAGCGTCGGCGGGTCGATCTACGGGACGTCGAGCAACGGCGCCCGCGCGGCGTTCCTGCGCCCCGGCAACGCCTCGCCCGTGCCGGGGCTGTTCCTCGTCGGCGGCTCGTCGCACCCCGGTGGCGGACTGCCGCTGGTCGCCCTGTCGGCGGAGATCGTCACCGGCCTCGTCGGCCCGGCCTGAGAAAGGGCCCTCCTGCCCCCCGCTCGCACGCTCGCGGCGGGACCCTGCGAGAGGGCCGCCTGCGAGCCCGCGAGTGGCGGGGGCCCTGGTTCAGCTCCGGGCGGCGCCGTAGCCGAGCAGGGCGGCCAGTCCGAGCGCGCTGCGCGGGGCGTAGGCCGACCGCCACAGCCCGCCGTGCACCGCGGCGTACGCCTCGTCCTGCCACGGGTGCTCGTGCGCCGGACCACCGCCGGTGTGCAGGTCGTGCACCAGCAACGCGGCCATGAGCACGTTGGACGTCGCCGGCTCGAACACCTCGACGCCGAACCGGTGCGCCCCCGCGTAGGCCGCCGCGAGGGCGCGGTTCTTGACCACCGAGCGGGTGCGGGTGGGCGGGGCGACGTTCAACGACACCGTCGTCCCGGCGGCGCGGGCCACGGTCGCCCGCCACCGCTGCAGCCGTTTGGCCAGCGCGTAGTTCGGGCCCTGCTGCGCCACCAGGCTGTCGACCACGCCGGGGTCGCTGCCGGGCAGGTACGCCCGCTGCAGGAGCCGCCCGGCCGACAGGGTCCGCAGCGGCCGGCCCAGCAGCTTCGCCGTCCGCGACCGCCCGGCGTAGGCGCGCACCGACTGCGCCACCGCGTCCGGCGGGACGGCGAAGACGTCGGTCGGCGTGGCGAGGAAGGCCAGGGCGACGTCGTCGCGGGCAGCGGCCAGCCGGACGGTGAGCGCGTCGACCGCCGTCGACACCCGGACGTTGGTGGCGCCGTCGGCGTAGACGTAGTCGCCGAGCACCGGGCGCCCCGGCAGACCGGCCACCCAGTCGGCGACGGCGGGCACCTCGGTGATCAGGTCCGCCCCGCCGTCGGGGTGCAGCAGCGTGCCGGCGCCCCGGCGGGCGGTGTCGAGCAGCCGCTCCCACAGCGCCGGCCGGGGCAGGTCGACCCCGGCCACCCGGGCGCCCCAGCGCAGCAGCGCGGTCAGCGGCCCCATCTCGGCACCGGCGCCGAGCACGACGACGGTGGTGCCCGGCAACGCCAGCCACTCCGGGTGCGCGACGACGGTGCGCACCGCCTCGGCGGCCGAGGGCTCGAGGACGCCGCACTCGACCCAGGTGTCCAGCCGGCGCAGCAGCGCGTCGCCGCGCAGCCGCTCGCCGTGGAAGGGCAGGGAGAGCTCCCCCTCCGGCTCGGCGGTGCCGGCGACCTCCGCGGTGGTGAGGGTGCGGCCGGCGGGGGCACCGGCCAGGTCGCCCAGGCCGGTCTCCTCGCCGTCCGGGCCGGCCACCCGCATCCGCCGGTGCAGCGAGGCCAGGCCCGCGTCGGCGATCGTCAGCGCCGCCTCCCGCGAGACCAGCCCGGCCTCCACCAGCCGGCGGAAGTGCGGCAGGTACCCGGCTCGCCAGTTGGTCTCGCGCTCGGCCGCGCCGGCGCCGGCCGGGTCGACCGGGCGCAGCGCGTCGGCGACCACGGCCCGGCCGAGCGCCGCGGTGCTGCGCCGCCCGTCCGGCCCGGCCGGGAAGACGACGCCCTCGTCGGCCATCAGTCGACCACCACGGGCGCGTCCACCGGGGCGCCGGCCTCCAGCCAGCGCAGCAGGGTGCGGGCGCCGAAGCCGGTGCCGCCCTTGACCACCTCGGCGTCGTCGGACCCGGCGCGGGCCGGCCCCGCGACGTCCAGGTGCGCCCACGGCAGGTCCCCGGCGAAGGGGCGCAGGAACAGCGCCGCGGTGGTGCCGCCCGGGTTGCCCGGTGCGTTGTTCGCGTCGGCGACGGTGCTCTCCAGCAGGTCGGCGTGCTCCTCGGCCAGCGGCATCCGCCACACCTGCTCGCCGGCGTGCCCGGCGGCGGTGCGCAGCGCGTCGGCCAGCCCGTCGGTGGTCGCGTACAGCCCCGCGGTGCGGGTGCCGAGCGCGACCTTCATCGCCCCGGTCAGCGTGGCGACGTCGACCAGCACGGTGGCGCCGAGCTCCAGCCGCGCCCACGCCAGGCCGTCGGCGAGCACCATCCGGCCCTCGGCGTCGGTGTTGAGCACCTCCGTCGTCCGCCCGCCGACGTGCCGGACGACGTCGGCCGGGCGGTAGGAGGAGCCGGAGACGGCGTTCTCCGCGGCCGGGACGACGGCGGTGACGGCGACCGGCAGCCCGAGGCGGGCGGCGGCGTCGACCGCGGCGAGGACGGCGGCGCCCCCGGCCATGTCGGTCTTCATCTCCCGCATGCCGGCGTTGGGCTTGATCGAGATGCCGCCGGTGTCGAAGGTGATGCCCTTGCCCACCAGCACGGGGTGGCCGGGCGCGGCACCCGGCGGCCGGTAGGACGCCACGATCACGCGCGGCGGGGAGGCGGAGCCGCCGCCGACGGCGAGCACGCCACCGAAGCCCCCGGCCCTCAGGTCGTCGGGGTCGAGCACGCGCACGGTGACGTGGTCGAGGCCGGCGAGCCGCTCCCCCGCCTCGGCGGCCAGCCACGCCGGGTCCTTCGTGTTGCTGGGCGTGTTGACCAGGTCGCGGGCCCAGGCGACCGCGTGCCCGGTGACCTCGCCGGCCCGCGCGGCGGCGGTCACCGCGGGGTCGGTGCCGTCGGCGGCGACGACCGCGACCGTCCGCAGCCGCGGCGGGTGCGGTGTGGAGGTCTCGCGGAAGCGGTAACCGGCCAGCAGCGCGGCCTCGACGGCGGCGCGGACCTCCTCGGCGCCCGCGGGGGCCGCCGCGTCGTCCAGCGGCAGCACCAGCCGGCGCGCGCCGTGCTCGGCGAGGGTCTGCGCGCGGCGGACGGCGGTGGCCACGTAGCCACGCAGGTCCGGCAGCGTCGCGTCACCGATCCCGACGGCGACCACGCTGCGCGGACGGCGCCCGGGCACCGGCAGGTTGGTGACGTTGCCCGGGCGACCGGTGTTGCCGGTGTCGGCCAGCGCACCGGCGAGCAGCACGGCGTCGACCGGCGCGTCCGGGCCGCTCAGCCAGCCGGGCAGGGCGGTGCCGCTGCCGACCGGCACGGCCAGGACGTCGTCCTCACCCAGCGCCGGGAGGGTGGACAGGACCTCGACCCGCGGCAACGGTGCGGCCCCGGTCGCCGGCGTGCTGCCGGCGGCCGGGGCCGTGTCCTCCTGCGCGGGGCTGCCCGGGGGCAGGTGCGCTGCGGTGTTCAGCTGGTCGCGCCCTTCAGGGCCTCGGAGAGGGCCGCGGCCTCGTCGGGCGACAGCTCGACGACGAGACGGCCGCCGCCTTCGAGCGGAACGCGCATGACCAGGCCGCGCCCTTCCTTGGTGACCTCGAGGGGACCTTCACCCGTGCGCGGCTTCATGGCCGCCATGCGTGCCTCCTTCGTCGGCCGTGCGCAGCCCGTGGGCTGCTCACGGCGTCGTCGATGCTGTGAGCTCCGCTCACATGATCCCGTATCCCCGGCGCAGGTCCAACCCGAGCCCCCGTTGGTGGGCGCCCCGAGCTGTCCAGCGGCTCAGGAGCGGCCCCGTCCCGGGCCCCGCCCTGAGCTTGCGAAGGGTGGGGAGGACGGGGTCCTTCCTCACGGCGCGGTCGCGCGGAAGCAGGTGGCCACGTGGTCGTCGACCATCCCGGTGGCCTGCATGAGGGCGTAGGCCGTCGTCGGGCCGACGAAGACGAAGCCGCGGCGCTTGAGCTCGCGGGCCATCGCGGTCGACTCCGGGCTGGTCGCCGGGACGTCGGCGAGGGTGGCCGGGCGGGGCCGCGGGACCGTCGGCGCGAAGGACCACAGCAGCGCCGAGAGCCCCTCCGGGACCCGCTGCGCGGCGCGGGCGTTGGAGACGGTGGCGGCGATCTTGGCGCGGTTGCGGACGATGCCGGCGTCGGCGAGCAGCCGCGCCTCGTCGTCCGGGCCGAAGGCCGCCACCGCGTCGATCGAGAAGCCGGCGAAGGCGGCGCGGAACGCCGGGCGCTTGCGCAGGATGGTGATCCAGGACAGCCCCGACTGGAACGCCTCGAGGCAGAGCCGCTCGAAGAGGGCGTCGTCGCCGTGCAGCGGCGTCCCCCACTCCTCGTCGTGGTAGGCCACGTACTCCGGCGCGCTGTTGCCCCAGTCACAGCGGGTGCGGTTGTCCACGCCGGGCACGCTAGCCACCACCACCGACGACCGGCGTCAGCCCAGGCCCACGCCCACGGCACCGGTCGACAGGTCCTTGGTGTAGAGGTCGCGCAGCCGGTTGACGTCGGACGCGGTCAGCGGCTGCGACGTCGTCACCAGCACCCGGTCGCCGGTGACCGCCAGCAGCCGCCCGTACTCGGCCGGCGTGATCGCGCCGGTGGGGCCGGTGGTGGGGCGCCCGGAGGCGTCGGCGGTCACCAGCAGGAGCGGCCCGGCGACGCCGCCGTCGAGGTCGCGCCGGTAGTGGTCGGTGTGCCCGTTGGTGTCGGCCGGCAGCGCCGCCGCGGTCGTGGCGAAGAACGCGTAGCGACCGGTCGGGTCGAGCTCGACCTGGTGCTCCCACACCGTCGTCTGCCCCGTCCCCAGACGGACGACGGCGCCGGTGACGGTGTCCACCCGGTAGGCCAGCCCGGTCGGCCAGGTCTGCGCGGGGAAGTCCGTGGTGACGCGGTTGCTGGTGACCAGGGCGACGTAGCGCCCGTCGTCGCTCACCGCCAGGTCGCCGGTGTCGCGGTAGACCGAGAACGGCAGGGTCCGGCCGGTGGAGGTGGTGACCTGGGAGACCACGCGCAGCTCGCCGGCACCCGCTCCGGACAGCGTCTTGCGGTGGGCGACCACGCCGGAGGGGCCGTCGGCGCCGAAGACGGCGAACCGGCCGTCCGGGGTCAGCGCCAGGGCCGGGCCCATCGCCGGGCCGCTGAGCTCGCCGCCGGTGGTGGTCGTGGAGACCCGGGTGACCGTCCCGTCGGAGAGCCGCTTGGCGAAGACGTCGACCCGGTTGTTGGTGTCGCCGAGGACCAGGTCGGCCCGCGCCGAGTGGAAGAGCACCAGGTCGCCGTCGCCGGACACCGCCACCGACGGGGCGGTGGCGTAGACCGACGCCGCGGGCTGCAGCAGGGTGCCGGCCACCGACGGGGAGGCGGTGCCGCCCTGCGGTGCGCTCACCAGCGCCCAGCTGCGGGCCCTGACGTCGTAGCGGTAGACGTCGGCCAGCCCGTTGGTGTCACGCGGGTCGAGGGCCGCGGTCGTGGCCAGGACGACGTAGCGCCCGTCGTCGCTGACCGCCGGGACGCTGGTGTTGGTCGCGTCGCCCGCACCGGTGGCGGTCGCCGGCAGCGGGGCGATCCGCGTGCGGCTGCCCATGGCGCGGTCGACGACGTACAGCTCGTAGGCGGTGTTGGTGTCCGACGGCTCGAGGCGGGCGCGGGTGCCGACGACGACGAACCGGCCGTCGCTGCTGGCGGCCACGCCGCTGCTCTCCCCCGCTCCCTCGACCGGGACGGTGGCGTAGACCGGGGTCACCGACACCGCGGCGGAGCGCGCCGAGACGTTGCCCCCGGCGTCGACCGCCACGACGGTGAACGCGTACGTCGTGTCGTTGGCCAGGCCGGTCACCGTCGCCGAGGTCCCCGGTGCCGGCACGGTGGCGACGGTGCTGCCGCCGGCGTCCAGCACCCGGTGCTCGGCGACGTCGGCGCCCCCGGCGTCCCCGGCGTCCCAGCCCAGCACCGCCTGCCGGTTGCCGGCGGTGGCCGTCACGCCGGCCGGGGCGGGCGGCGGGGTGAGGTCGGTGGGGGTGGCGCTCGCCGTGGCGGAGCCGGAGCGGTTGCCGTGGCCGTCCACCGCGACCAGCGCGTAGCCGTACGTCGAGTCGTTGACCAGCCCGGCATCGGTGTACGTCGGCCCGGCCGGTGTCGCGATCTGCACGCCGTCGCGCAGCAGCACGTAGCCGGCCAGGTCGGGCTCGCCGTTCGCCGTCCAGCTGAGCGTGACCTGCCCGTCGCCCCGGACGGCGGTGAACCCGGCCGGCACGGCGGGCGCGGTGCGGTCGGTGGGCCGCGCCACCGCGGCACCGGACGGCCCCGAGGCGTTGGCCGAGGTGTCGACGGCGACCAGCGCGTAGGAGTACGTCGTGTCGTTGACCACGGCGGTGTCGGTGTACGCCGTGCCGGTGACGGTCGCGACCTGCACGCCGTCGCGCAGCACCCGGTAGGAGGCCAGGTCGGGTTCACCGTTCGCCGCCCAGGCGAGGGTGACCCGCCCGTCGCCGGCGGTGGCGACCAGCCCGGTGGGCGCGGCCGGCGCGCGGCGGTCGGCCGCGGGCACCTCCGCCGTGGCAGAGGCGGCCGACCGGTTGCCGTGGGTGTCGACGGCGACCACCGCGTAGCCGTGCGCGGCGTCGTCGGCCAGGTCGTCGACGTACGTCGTCCCCGGGACGCTCGCGACCTCCGTGCCGTCGCGGACCACGACGTAGCCGGCGAGGTCGGGCTCGGTGTTCGCCGTCCAGGAGACGGTCACCCGGGCACCGCCGTCGACCGCGGTCACCCCGGTGGGGACGGCCGGTGCGGTGAGGTCGGTGGGCGTGGCCGACGCCGTCGCGGTGCCGGAGGCGTTGGCCGAGGTGTCGACGGCGACCAGCGCGTAGGCGTACGTCGTGTCGTTGACGACGGCGGTGTCGGTGTGGGCCGTGCCGGTCACCGTGGTGAGGACGGCGCCGTCGCGCAGCAGCCGGTAGCCGGCGACGTCGGTCTCGGTGTTCGCCGTCCAGGAGAGGTCGACCCGCCCGTCGCCGCGGGTGGCGGTGAAGCCGGTCGGCCGGGCCGGGGCGACGCGGTCGGCGGGCGTCGCGCGCACGGTGTCCGACGGGACGGAGGCGTTGTCGTGGGTGTCGACGGCGACGACGGCGTAGGCGTAGGTGGTCTCGTTGACGACGGCGGTGTCGGTGTAGCCGGTCGCGCCGGTCACGGTGGCGAGGACGGCGCCGTCGCGCAGCACCCGGTAGGAGCCCAGGTCGGTCTCGGTGTTCGCCGTCCAGGAGAGGTCGACCCGACGGTCGCCGGCGGTGGCGGCCACGCCGGTGGGCGGCGCCGGGGCGTCGAGCTCGTGCGGGGTCGCGGTCGCCGCGGCCGAGGAGACCGACCGGTTGCCGTGGGTGTCCACCGCGGCCAGCGTGTAGCGGTAGGTCGTGTCGTTGACCAGCCCGGCGTCGGTGTACGTCGTCCCCGTCACGGTGGCGACCTCGACGCCGTCGCGCAGCACCCGGTAGGAGGCCAGGTCGGGCTCGGCGTTCGCCGCCCAGGCGAGGGTGACCCGCCCGTCGCCGCGGACGGCGGTCAGGCCGGTCGGTGCCGCCGGCGGGGTGAGGTCGGTGGGCGTGACCTGGACCGCAGCGGAGGCCGGCGACCGGTTCCCGTGGCCGTCGACGGCGACCAGCGTGTACGTGTACGTCCGGTCGTTGGTCAGCCCGGGATCCAGGTACGTCGTGCCGGTGACCGCGGCGACCTCGACGCCGTCGCGCAGCACCCGGTAGGAGGCCAGGTCGGGCTCGGTGTTCGCCGTCCAGGACAGGCCGGCCCGGCCGTCCCCCCGGTCGCCGACGAGGCCGGTCGGGGCCGCGGGTGGGGTGAGGTCGGTGGGGGTGGCGCCGACCGCCGGCGCCGAGGGCACCGACCAGTTCCCCGAGGTGTCGTGCGTCTGCACCGTGTAGGCGTAGGTGCGGTCGTTGACCAGCCCGGTGTCCGTCCAGCTCGTGGTGGCCCGACCGGCGAGCAGGCCGCTGGTGTCGACGCCGTCGCGGAGCACCCGGTAGCCGTCCGCGTCGTAGTCGGCGCTGTTGGCCGTCCAGGAGACGGCGACCCGGCCGTCGCCGCGCACGGCACCCACCCCGGTGGGCGCGGCCGGTGCGATCGTGTCCCGCGGCGTGCTGCGGACAGGGCTGCTGGGCTGGCCCACGTACGTCGTGGGGAACAGGAACACGGTCTCCGTGGTCGTGGTCCGGACGGTGACCGTGTACTCCCGGCCGTTGGTCAGCCCGGTGAGGGTCGCGGTCCGGGTGGACGCGTTCGTCGTGACCCTC
This sequence comes from Geodermatophilus sp. SYSU D00779, assembly GCF_054050595.1. Lineage (NCBI taxonomy): Bacteria > Bacillati > Actinomycetota > Actinomycetes > Geodermatophilales > Geodermatophilaceae > Geodermatophilus > Geodermatophilus sp. SYSU D00779. Next base: position 19,459 of record NZ_JBJGZQ010000039.1, on the reverse strand, counting down.
GGCTGGGTCTCGACGTCGACGAACACCTGGTAGCCACTCGTGGCGGTCTCGGTCGACGCGGACCAGGAGACGGCCAGCGCCCGATCGGCCGGTGTCACCACGACGCTCGCCGGCGGTGCGGGGTCCTGGGTGCTCACCGTCTGCAGCCGCGGTGAGGACGGGGCCTGCCCGCACAGCACCACGGTGAGCACCGCGAGGACGGCGGCCGACAGCCGCAGCAGCCGGCCACGGGGACGCCGGGCAGCCCGCTGGTCAGCGCCGCCGTCGCGCATCTGTCGCGTCCCTCCTGCCGGAGGCGCCCGCGGACCGGCGGGTGCCGAGGTGGTCCTCGACACGCACCGCGGCGTTGCTTGAGCCGAGCCCGACGGCGCCCCACCCGGACGGGGGGCTCAGGGGACGGCGGCGTCCACGTCCCCCAGCTCGGTGCGGTCGCGGCGCACCGGGCTGCGGCGGGTGGCGAGCACGCAGCCGAGCACCACGACCGGCAGGCCGACCGCGAGGCCGAGGGTGAACGGCTCGTCGAGCAGCAGCACGCCGAGTAGCACCGCCACGGCCGGGTTGAGGAAGGTGATGACCAGCGCGCGCTGCGGGCCGACCTCGCGGATCAGGGCGAAGAACAGCGCCAGCGCCACGGCGGTGCACACGACCCCGAGGACCAGCACGGCCAGCAGCGCGTCGGCGGGCGCCCGCGCGGCCGCGCCCAGCCGGGGCACGGCGAACGGCGCGTAGACCAGCGCGGTGACGGCGAGCGCCACCGCGCTGGCGGCCACGCCCGGCACGTCGGGCAGCGCGCGGCTGACGATCAGCGGCGCGGTGGCGTACCCGACGACGACCAGCGCGACCGCGAGCAGCGGCAGCAGCGCGATCCCCTCGACGTCGAGGCCGAGCAGCACGGCGATGCCGGCCACGCCCAGGCCCATGCCGAGCAGCCGGACGCGGCCGAGCCGCTCCTCCTCGCCGGTCAGCCGGCCGGCCAGCGCGGCCACGAAGGGCACCCCGGCGACGAGCAGGCCGGTGAGCGAGCTCGACAGCGTCTGCTCGGCGTAGGCCAGCAGCAGCCACGGGCCGGTCATCTCCAGCACGGTGAAGGCCAGCAGCGGCCGCCAGCGCCGCAGCGCCGGGCGCAGCTGGCCGCGGGCGACCGTCCAGGGCAGCAGCAGCGCCGCGCCGAGCACGCACCGGCCGAAGACGACGACCACCGGCGCCATCTCCTCGACGGCCACCTTGATGAGCAGGTACGGCACGCCCCAGACCAGCGACATCGCCAGGAACAACCCCCAGCCCCGACGGCTCACCGCTGCCCCCGCACCCCGCCGCACTCCCGCACCCCGTCATCCTGCCCGGGCGTTTCCCGGCCCTCGCACCGGGCACCGCCCGACGGTGCGCGCTCCTCCCCCGTCCGGACGGCGGCTGGCGGCCTCGGGGCTGCTGTTCGGCGCCGGCCTCATGGGCTCGGTCGACGAGATCGTCTTCCACCAGCTGCTGGCCTGGCACTCCTTCTACGACCGCGCCGGGGGCACCGTGGGGCTGCTCTCCGACGGGCTGCTGCACGCGGCGACGCTCTCGGCCGTCGTCGCCGGGCTGGCCCTGCTGGCCGACCTCCGCCGCCGTGGCGCCCTCGACGTCCGCCGGTGGTGGGCGCTGGTGCTCCTGGGCGCGGGGGCCTTCCAGCTCTTCGACGGCGTGGTCGACCACAAGCTGCTGCGGGTGCACCAGGTCCGCTACGGCGTCGACCTGACCGGTTACGACGTGGCCTGGAACGCCTCGGCCGTCGTCCTCCTCGCCGCCGGCGCGGCGCTGCTGGGCGCCCGCCGCCGTCCGGCCCGGTGACCGGGCTCGCCGTCCTGGCGCTGCTGGTCGCCGGCGCGCTGTACGTGGCGGCCGGCTGGTGCACGCCCTGGCCGCTGCGGCGGACGGCGTCCTGGCTGACCGGCCTGGCCGCGGCCGGGGTCGGGGCCGTCCTCTCGACCGCCCACGGCGACCTGCGCACCCACATGGCCGGGCACCTGCTGCTGGGCATGGTGGCGCCGCTGCTGCTGGTGCTGGCCGCCCCGGTCACCCTGGCGCTGCGGTCGCTGCCGATCGGCGCGGCCCGGCGGCTGGCCCGCGTGCTGCGGACCCCGCCGCTGCGCTGGGCGGGCGACCCGCTGGTCGCCGTCCCGGCCAACGCGGCCGGGCTCTGGGTGCTCTACGGCACCGGGCTGCACGCCGCCGCCGTCCACCGCCCGGCCCTGGCCGCGCTCGTGGCGCTGCACGTGCTGGTCAGCGGCTACCTGGCCACCGCCGCGGTGCTGGCCGTCGACCCGGCGCCGCACCGCCGCGGCGTCGGCGTGCGGGCCGCCGCGCTGGCCGCCGGCGCGGCCGCCCACGACGTCCTGGCGAAGTGGCTCTACGCCGCGCCCCTGCCCGGGGTGGCGCACGCCGCGGAGGGCGCTCGGCTGATGTGGGACGGCGGCACCGTCGTCACGCTGGTGGTCGCCGCGGTGCTGTGGCGTCGCTGGTACACCAGCCGCGCCGCCGTCCGGGCCGCGGGAGCACCCGCGGCGGCGGCCGCCGGGGCAGCATGAGCGGGTGGACGCCGCCGACCGCCTCGCCGCCCTCGTCGACACCCTCGCCGACGAGCCGGACGTGACGCTCCCCGAGCCCGGCGCCCCGCGCCGGTTCGGGTCGCGGGCGCTGAAGGTCGACGGCGCGGCCTTCGCGATGGTGGTGCGCGGCGCGCTGGTGCTCAAGCTGCCCGAGGACCGCGTGGCCGCTCTGCTCGCCGACGGGCGCGGCGGGCCGTTCGGCGGTCGGGGCCGGCCCTACCGCGAGTGGGTCGCGCTGGCCGACGGCGAGCCGGCCACCGACCTGCCGCTGGCGCGCGAGGCGCTGGCCTTCGCCCGCTCCCGGCGCGACGCGGTCAGTTGACCGGCCAGGCCACCTCGAGGTGCGGCTCGTCGGGGGGCGACGTCCCGGCCGCCGAGGTACACCTCGACGGGGCTGCCGGTGCGCTCCAGCCCGGCGGCGTCGCACCAGCGGGCGACGGCGTCGTAGGCGTCGAGGAGGCGGGGGTACTCCGCCTCGGCGCGGGTCAGCACGGTGACCGCCTCGCGGCCGGCCGGCTGCCGCCGCAGCCGCAGCTCCCCCGTCGGCCGCACCGTGCCAGAGAACGGGACGGCGACCTCCACCGGGCCGTCGCTGTCGGCGGTGACCATGCCGTGGTAGACGACCCGCAGCGCGCCGGCGCGGGTCGCACCCGACGCCGCGAGGTGTTCCTCGAGGACACGGGCGGCGTCGGAGACGAAGGGGCCGAGCTCCTCGATGGTCAGTCGCCGCAGAGTGGTCAGCAGCGCGGCCTCGTCGGTGGTGCGCAGGGCGACGTCGTGCACGGGGGCCTCCGGGGGGTCGTCGTCGCCGGCGAGTCGCCGGCGCAGGGAGCGGACGAGCGCCCGCCGGCGTGCGACGTCGTCCTCGACGCCGGCCCACCAGCGGTCGACCGCCGCCAGCCGGTCGGCCGGCTCGAGCTCGGCCACCTCCCGCACCCGCGCGAGCGGCATGCCCGCCTGGCGCAGCAGCCCGACGAGCCGGGCGCGGGCCACCTGGGCCGGGGCGTACCGGCGGTGGCCGGAGTGCCCGTCGACGCGCGCGGGCACGAGCAGCCCACGGTCGCCGTAGAGCCGCAGCGCCTTGGGTGACAGGCGGGTCCGGCGCAGGAACTCCCCGACCCGCAGCAGGTGCTCGTCCACACCGGTCACCCTCGGACCAGCCCCAGGGGCCGGGTCAAGCGCGGCCGGTGTAGCGCCGGGCGAAGTCGGCGAAGCGCTTGAGCGAGAGGCGGACGCCGGCCACCGCGGCCGGCTTCACCAGCGGCCAGCCCAGCTGCCCGAGCAGCCCGAAGGGCAGCCACAGCTGCTCGGTCCACGTCACGAGGGAGCCCGCGCCCTGCGGCGTGACCTCGAAGGTGCCCGGCCCGCGCACGATCCTGCCGGTGTGCTGGACGACGGCGCGCCGCGGCGGGTCCCACTCGGTGACGACCATCGTGTCCAGCACGCCGAGTCGCCGCCCCCGCACGGGCAGACCGGTGCGTGCCGCCAGCCGGCCGCCGACCGCGTGCGGGTCCCCGCCGGTGACCTCGACGTCGGTGAGCAGCATCCACTCGCCCTGGCGGGTCCAGTCGGTGAGCGCCGCCCACACCTGCTGCGGCGGGGCGTCCACGACCACCCGCTCCACCAGCTCACGCATCGGTCCGCGCTCCGTTCCCGCCCGCCGGGGCGTCGTCCGCACCGGGCGCGGTCCGCCCGGCCTCCAGCCGGGCGCGCAGCGCCGCGACCTCCGCGTCGCGCTCCTCGAGCGCCTGGGCCAGCTGCTCGAGCAGCCAGTCGACCTCGGTCATCCGGTAGCCCCGGACGGTCACCGACATGCGCACCCCGCGGACGTCGTCCGCGGTGACCGGCCGGTCCTCGGGCAGCTCCAGCGGCGAGCGGTCCGGATCGGCCGGCGGCTGGGTCTCCCCCCGGCCGAGCAGCACCGAGCCGCCGAGGAACAGCAGCCCGCCGACCACCGCGACGGTGAGGACGAAGACGACCGCCTCGAGCACCCCGACCTCAGGCCCTTCCCCCGGCGTGGTGCCGCGCCTCGGCTGTCATCACGCGTCGCTGGGGCTGTCGTCGACCGGCAGCGCCCGCATCCCGCCGCCGTTGTCGCCGGCCTGCCGCGCCTTCTCGGCCTCCTGGACGATCCGCACGACCTCGTCGACGTCGTCGGTCACCGTGAACAGGTCCAGGTCGGTGTCCTTGATGGTGGCCGCGGGCACCATCGTCGTCCGCAGCCAGTCGACCAGCCCCGACCAGTACTCCGACCCGAACAGCACCACCGGGAAGCGGGTCACCTTGCGGGTCTGCACCAGGGTCAGCGCCTCGAACAGCTCGTCGAGGGTGCCGAACCCGCCGGGCAGGATGACGAAGGCCTGCGCGTACTTCACGAACATCGTCTTGCGGACGAAGAAGTAGCGGAACGCGATGCCGACGTCGACCCACTCGTTGAGCTCCTGCTCGAACGGCAGCTCGATGCCCAGACCGACCGAGAGGCCGCCGGCCTCCGACGCGCCGCGGTTGGCCGCCTCCATCGCGCCCGGACCGCCGCCGGTGATCACCGCGTACCCGGCCTCGGCCAGCGCCGCCCCGATCGCCACGCCCGAGGCGTAGTGCGGCGAGTCCTGCGGGGTGCGGGCGCTGCCGAACACGCTCACCGCGCGGGGCAGCTCGGCCAGCAGCCCGAAGCCCTCGACGAACTCACTCTGGATGCGGAGCACACGCCATGGATCGGTGTGCACCCAGTCGGTCGGCCCGCGCCGGTCGAGCAGCCGCTGGTCGGTCGTCGTCCCGTCGTGGGTGCGCGGGTCCGGCTCGCCGCCGCGCAGCATCACCGGGCCGCGGTGGCGGGTGGGCCGCGGCTTGCGGGCGTTGGCCGGCTCGGGCGTGGTGGTCATGCGCGCTCCTGGTCCGTGGGCGTCGACAGGTAGGCGACGAGCGCGTCCTCGGCCGGCTGCAGCCGGTCGACGAGGACGTGCTCCTCGCGGGTGTGGGCCAGCTGCGGGTCCCCGGGGCCGTAGTTGAGGGCCGGGATGCCGAACGCGGCGAAGCGGGCGACGTCGGTCCAGCCGAGCTTGGCCCGCGCCGGGCGACCGACGGCGGCGACGAAGGCCGCGGCCGCGGGCTCGGACAACCCCGGCAGCGCCCCGCCGGCGTTGTCGACGACGGTCAGCGTCACCCCGGCGGCGAGCGCGTCGGCGAAGACCTCGCGGACGTGCGCCTCGGCGGCGTCCTCGTCCCGGTCGGGGGCGTAGCGGAAGTTGACCGTCACCGTGCAGGCGTCCGGGACGACGTTGCCGGCCACCCCGCCCTCGATGCGGACGGCGTTGAGGCCCTCGCGGTAGACGCAGCCGTCGATGTCGACCTCCCGCGCCTCGTAGGCCGCGAGGGTGGCGAGGATGCCGGCCGCGCCGTGGATCGCGTTGACGCCGAGCCAGCTGCGGGCGCTGTGGGCGCGCCGGCCGGGGACCTCCAGCACCGCCCGCAGGGTGCCCTGGCAGCCGCCCTCGATCTCGCCGTCGGTCGGTTCGAGCAGGATCGCCAGGTCGCCGTAGAGCCAGCCGCGGCGCTCCCGCGCCACCCGGCCGAGGCCGTTCTTCACGGCCTCGACCTCCTCGTTGTCGTAGAAGACGAACGTCAGGTCGTGCGCGGGCTCGGCGCCGGGGACGCCGAAGCGCCCGGCCAGCCGCAGCATCACCGCGTCGCCGGCCTTCATGTCGCTGGTGCCGCAGCCGTAGAGTCGGCCGGTCGCCTCGTCGAGCCGGCTGGGGACGTTGTCGGCGATCGGCACCGTGTCCAGGTGACCTGCGAGGACCACCCGGGTGGGCCGGCCGAGGTTGGTCCGCGCGAGGACGGCGTCGCCGACCCGCTCGACCTCCAGGCCGCCGAGCGCCCGCAGCGCCGCCTCGACGGCGGCGGCGAGCGGGCCCTCGCCGCCCGACACCGACGGGGCGTCGACCAGCGCGCGGGTGAGCGTCAGGACGTCGGCCGCGGGGTCCAGCGGGGGCAGGTCGGTCACGACTCCCGAGCCTACGGGCGGCGCCACGGCCGAGCCGCCGCAGCGCGCCCAGCGGCACCGGCCCGTCACCCCCCGTTCACCACAGCCGGCCGGGCGGCACTCCGGTCTCCCGGGACCTCTCCCCCTGCCCCGCATGGTGGGCAGCGGCGGAGGTCGCGGAGAAGTCCTCCCCGCCGTCCTCTCCCCCTGCCCCGCATGGTGGGCAGCGGCGGAGGTCGCGGAGAGGTCCTCCCCGCCGTCCTCTCCCCCTGCCCCGCATGGTGGGCAGCGGGAGAGGACGCGGGAGGGGTGCACGAGGCCGGTCACCCAGCCCCCGACCGAGTCGGCAGCACGGGACCGGCGCTCGGTAGCGTCGTCCCCGTGACCGACTCCGCCCCGCTCTCCGCCGTCGCCGCCGGTCTGGCCACCGTCACCCGCGCCGGGACCGTGCTCGACACCTGGTACCCCGAGCCTCGGCTCGGCGCGCCCGAGGGCGCCGGGACCGGCACCACCCGCCTGGGCGCGCTCGAGATCTCCGGCGAGCTCGGCCCCGACTACGGCGGGCTGGTGCGCAGCGACGAGTCCCGCGGCGTGGAGGTGGTCGCCGTCCGGACGGTCATCGCGGACCTGTCCGCACCGCCCGCCGACACCCACGACGTCTGGCTGCGGCTGCACCTGCTCTCCCACCGGCTGGTGCAGCCCCGCAGCATCAACATGGACGGCGTCTTCGGTCTGCTCACCAACGTCGCCTGGACCAGCGTCGGCCCGGTCGAGGCCGCCTCCTTCAACCCGCACCGGCTGCGCGCCGCGCACGGGCAGGTCACCGTCCACGGCGTCGACAAGTTCCCGCGGATGGTGGACTACGTCATCCCCACCGGTGTCCGCATCGCGGACGGCGACCGCGTGCGGCTGGGCGCCCACCTCGCCGAGGGGACGACGGTCATGCACGAGGGCTTCGTCAACTACAACGCCGGCACGCTGGGGCCGTCGATGGTCGAGGGCCGGATCAGCGCGGGCGTCGTCGTCGGCGCCGACAGCGACATCGGCGGCGGCGCCTCGATCATGGGCACCCTGTCCGGCGGCGGGAAGCAGGTCGTCTCGATCGGTTCGGGCTGCCTGCTGGGCGCCAACGCGGGCATCGGCATCTCCCTCGGCGACAACTGCGTCGTGGAGGCCGGCTGCTACGTGACCGCCGGCTCGCGGGTGACCCTGCCCGACGGCTCGGTGGTGAAGGCCGCCGAGCTCTCCGGGCGGGACGGGCTGCTGTTCCGGCGCAACTCGGTCTCCGGCGCGCTGGAGGCCCTGCCGCGGACCGGCACCTGGGGCGAGCTGAACGCGGCGCTGCACAGCAATTGAAGGACCACCCTTCACCCCACGCCTCTCAAGCTCGGCGCGGGACCCTGAAGGATGGCCGTTCCAGCACGTCACCGGGGCCGACACCTCGTGTGCAGGTCCAGGCTCCGTCCAGGATCCGGCCCTACAGTCGCGGACGATGAGCAGCACACGCACCGCGACGGCACGGCGGACCACGTCCGCCCGCCGGCCGCCGGCGCGTCGCCCCACCGCCCGGCGCCGCTCGTCCGGACGGCGTGCACCGGTCCGCCGGGGACCCGCGCAGACCGCGGCGTCCTGGGGGTGGCTCGCGGCGGTGCTCGCCGTGGTCGCGCTCGTGGCGCTCTCGGTCCACGCCGACGGGGAGGACGTCCCGATGGCGACCGCGGAGTGCACCCTGCCGGCGACTGGCGTCCGGCTCACCGGCGAGCAGATCGGCAACGCCCGGACCATCGCGCAGGTCGGCTACGAACGCGGCCTGCCGGAGCGGGCCGTCGTCATCGCCCTGGCCACGGCGATGCAGGAGTCACGGCTGCGCAACCTCGACTACGGCGACCGGGACTCGCTCGGCCTGTTCCAGCAGCGGCCCTCGCAGGGGTGGGGCACCGAGGCCCAGGTCCAGGACCCGGTCTACGCCGCCGGCAAGTTCTACGACGGCCTGGTGCAGGTTCCCGGGTGGGACACCCGCCGATTGACCGAGGCAGCCGACGCCGTGCAGCGCTCGGCGTTCCCGGAGGCTTACCAGAAGCACGAGGGCATGGCCGTCGAGCTGGTGGCCGCGCTCGACCTCGACGCCGTGCTCTGCGACTGAGCCGGGCCAGTGGTGCACCTGCTCAGCCGGCGAGCCGCTCCACGGCCGCGTCGATCCGCTCGTCGGTGGCGGTGAGCGCCATGCGCACGTGCCGCGCGCCCGCCGGACCGTAGAAGGAGCCCGGCGCGGCCACGATGCCCAGCCCCGCGAGCCAGTCGATCGTCGTCCAGCAGTCCTCGTCGCGGGTGACCCAGAGGTACAGCCCGGCCTCGGAGTGGTCGATGCGCGCGCCGGCGGCCCGGACGGCGGCGGCCAGCCGGTCGCGGCGGCTGCGGTAGCGCTCCCGCTGCTCGTCGACGTGGGCGTCGTCGGCCAGCCCGGCGGCCATCGCGGCCTGCACCGGCGTGGGCACCAGCAGCCCGAGGTGCCGGCGCACCTCCCACACCTGGCGGACCAGCGCCGGGTCGCCCGAGAGCAGCCCCGCGCGGTAGCCCGCGGCGGTCGACTGCTTGGACAGCGAGTGCACCGCGAGCAGCCCGGTGTGGTCCTCCCCCGCGACCTGCGGGTGCAGGACCGAGCGCGGCTCGACGTCCCACCCGAGGGTGGCGTAGCACTCGTCGGCGACCACCGGCACGCCGTGCGCGCGGCCGAAGGCCACCCAGGCACGCAGCTCGTCGTCGGTGAGCACCCGGCCGTGCGGGTTGCCCGGGGAGTTCAGCCACACCAGGACCACGCTCGCGGCGTCGTCCGGTGGGGTGTCGGTCCGCCGCACGGTGAGCCCGGCCAGCACCGCGCCGACCTCGTAGGTCGGGTAGGCGACCTCGGGGATCAGCACCGTGCCGGCGCCGCGCAGCCCGAGCAGGGTCGGCAGCAGGGCGACGAGCTCCTTGGACCCGACGGTGGGGATCACCGAGGGGGCGGCGCCGAGGGGGTCGGCCAACCGCACGCCCAGCCGGCGCTGCAGCCAGCCGGCCGCCGCGGTCCGCAGCTCAGCGGTGCCCAGGGCGGTCGGGTAGCCCGGCGCGTTGCCCGCACCGGCCAGGGCGGTGGCCAGCAGCCCAGGCGTGTCGTCGACCGGCGTCCCGATGGAGAGGTCGACGACGCCGCCGGAGTGCCGGGCCGCGTCGGCCCGCGCCGCCCTCAGCGAGTCCCAGGGGAAGTCGGGCAGTCGACCGGCCGCCGTCCCCGGGGTGGTGGTGGTCAGTGACCCTCACCCTGCGGCGGCAGCGCGGCGACGAGCGGGTGGTCCTTGCCGATCTTGCCGGTCTTGGCGGCACCACCGGGGCTGCCCAGGTCGGAGAAGAACTCCACGTTGGCGTCGTAGAAGTCCTTCCACTTGTCCGGGACGTCGTCCTCGTAGTAGATGGCCTCCACCGGGCACACCGGCTCGCAGGCGCCGCAGTCGACGCACTCGTCGGGGTGGATGTAGAGCATCCGGTCGCCCTCGTAGATGCAGTCCACCGGGCACTCGTCGATGCACGCCTTGTCGAGGACGTCGACGCAGGCCTGGGTGATGACGTAGGTCACGGGTGTTCCCTCCCGGGGACGTGCGGGGCTGCTCCGCCGGCGCGACGGCCGGTCGTCTCTGTCCTCAAGTATGGCCCGTGGCGCTCCCGCGAAACGGAACGGGTGGCCCGGTCGGCCCGGCCGGGTGAGACCCCGCCGGATGGCGCCCGTGCGGACGGCGCAGGATCGGACCGTGGGACAGAGCCGCTCACCCCTCGACGTCGCAGGCCTCGAGCTCCTCGCCACCCGCGGCTGGCGCGGCGGGGACGAGGCCCCGCTCGGCGAGTGGTTGCTGCGCGCGGGTGGCGGCTTCACCGGCCGGGCCAACTCCGCGCTGGCCGTCGGAGACCCCGGCATGCCGCTGCCCGACGCGGTGGACGCCGTCACCCGCTGGTACACCGACCGCGGGCTGCGGCCGTGCGCGATGCTGCCGGGCCGCCAGTCCCGCGCCGCCGACACCGCTCTCGCTGCGGCCGGGTGGGAGCGCGACGAGGACGTGCTGGTGCTGACCGGGCCGCTCACGCCGGCGCCGGCCGACGGCGTCCCGGTCGACCTCTCCCCCGAGCCGGACGACGCCTGGCTGGCCGGCTACCGGCACCGCGGCCGGCCGCTGCCGCCCACGGCCCGCGCGGTGCTCGTCAACGCCGACGACGTCGTCTTCGCCTCGGTGCGCCTCGACCCGCCGCCGGCCCCGCTGGCCGCCGTCGCCCGCGGGGTGGTCACCGACGGCTGGCTCGGCGTCGCCGCGGTCACCGTCGAGGAGCGGTACCGCCGGCAGGGGCTGGCGACCGCCGTCATGGCCGCGCTGCAGCGCTGGGGGGCCGGGCTCGGCGCCTCCTGGGTGTACCTGCAGGTGTCGGCGTCCAACACCCCGGCGCGGGCGCTCTACCGGCAGGCGGGCCTCATCGAGCACCACCGCTACCACTACCGGTACGCACCGGCCTGACGCCGTCCCGCTGCGAGGTCGCCCGCCGGGGGGCAGAGGGGTCGGCCGGCTCGACACCCGTGCGACGACGACCGACACCCGAGACGTGCCCGTTGCCAGGCTCCTCCGTGCCAGCGCGTCGACCCCGTACGACGCGGAGGCCGCGGTCGAACGGCTCCTGACCCGCCTGCGGCAGCAGATCGGGGCGTCCCGGGTCGCCGTGTGGGTGCACGAGGCCACCACCGAGACGGTCGTGCCCTACCGGCAGTCGGTGTCCGCGGAGACGACGCCGGGCTCGGGCCCCCTCGTGCTGCACCACGCGATGCCGGTCGCCGGCTCGCCCCTGATGTCGGCCGTGGTGCACGGCCGCCGGCCGGTGCGGGTGGAGGACGGGAACCCCGATGCCTTCGCTCCGGGGATCGCCGCGCGGTTCGGCGTCGGATCGGTCCACGGCGAGCCGCTGCTGTTCGGCGACCGGGTCGTCGGGGTGCTCACCGTCGAGCCGGCCGCGGCGGCCGGGGACCGCGTCGGGCAGGCCGCGCCGGCCATCGCCCGTGCGCTGTCGGCGGCCCGGACGCGCCGGTCGGAGGCCCGGCGGCTGTCCTGGCCGGCCGACCGGCTGGTGTCCTGACCGGGTCCGGCGTCAGGACGGCCGGTCCGCGCCGCTCCGCGGCGCCGCCAGCACCTTGCCCACGGCGAAGGCCGCGGCCACGACACCGGACAGCAGGAAGGCCAGCGAGAGGAACCCCAGGACGCCGCCGCCGGTGAGCAGCAGGTCGCCCTCGGGACGGGGCAGGCTCGCGCCCACCGCGACGACCAGCCACACCACGGCGGGCAGCACCGCGGCCAGCCGGGAGCCGGTCAGCCGCGCGGCCAGGCCCACCAGCAGCAGGTTGCCGACGACCGCGGCCACCACCGACACGGGCACGGGGACGCCGAACACGCGCAGCGGCAGCCAGAAGACCTCGACCAGCGCCAGCCACGCCGCCAGCACGGTGACCAGCAGGGCCGCCCCGAGCCTCCGGATCACGCGTCCAGGCCGGCGAACAGGTCGTCCTCCCAGCCCTCGGGGGTCGCCGCCGGCCCCCGCCGGCCGCGCACCAGCCGGTAGTACTCGGTGCCGAGGACCTCCTGGCCCAGGTTGTTCGACAGCGCGAAGAACGGACCGTCGACGGTGATCTGGGTGGCGTGCGCGCGCATCGCGGCGTCCTTGTGCCCGGCGTGCGCCCGCCCGTCGACCGCCGCGTCGACCAGCTCGTCGGGGACGGCGAACGGCACGTCCTCCACCTCGCCCAGGGACTCGAACGGCGAGGCCTCCCCCAGCGCGGCCATCGCCTCGATGCCCTGCCGCAGCACCGAACGCGGCACGCAGCACCAGTAGACCTTCGCGACCTCCCACGCCCCGCCGAGGTCGGGGCGGTAGGCGGGGTCGGCGGCGGCGTCCACGGCGCGCATGGCGACGCGGTGGGCCTGGATGTGGTCGGGGTGGCCGTAGCCGCCGTTCTCGTCGTAGGTGACCACGACCTGCGGCCGGACCTCGCGGACCACGGCGACGGCATGCGCCACCGCCTCGTCGAGGTCGGCGTTCCAGAACGCGCGTGGCTTGTCGTTGGCCGGCGTCCCCACCATCCCGGAGTCCCGGTACCGGCCCAGGCCGCCGAGGAAGCGCCAGTCGCTGACGCCGAGGGCCTCCATCGCCGCCCGCAGCTCGGAGATCCGGTACCCGCCCAGCTGGTCGGCGTGGTCGGCGGCCAGCAGCTCGAGCTCGGGGACGAGCACCTCGCCCTCCTCACCCAGGGTGCAGGTGAGCAGGGTGACCGACGCACCCTCGGCGACGTAGCGGGCCATGGTGGCGCCGTTGTTGATCGTCTCGTCGTCGGGGTGGGCGTGCACCAGGAGCATGCGGCGGGTGGGGGTCACGGGAAGGATTCTCCCCGGCCCCCTCGGGCGGGCCCGGAGTCCGCCCCGCTACTCCACATCCACCGGGACGACCGTGCGGGCCTCGGCGAAGTGGCAGGCCGAGGGGTGGCCCTGGCCGCGGTCGACGAGCGCCGGCGCCTCCTGGGCGCAGATGTCCTGGGCCTTCCAGCAGCGGGTGCGGAACCGGCAGCCCGACGGCGGGTCGGCCGGGCTGGGCACGTCGCCCTGGAGCAGGATCCGGTCCTTCTGCCCGCGCAGGTGCGGCTCGTGCAGCGGCACCGACGACAGCAGCGCCTGCGTGTAGGGGTGCGACGGCGAGCCGTAGACCTGCGCGTCGGTGCCCTCCTCCACCACGCTGCCGAGGTACATGACCGCGACCCGGTCGGAGATGTGCCGGACCACCGACAGGTCGTGCGCGATGAACAGGTAGGACAGGCCGAACTCGTCCTGCAGGTCCTCCAGCAGGTTCACGACCTGCGCCTGCACCGAGACGTCGAGGGCCGACACCGGCTCGTCGCAGACGATCACCTCGGGCCGCAGCGCCAGTGCCCGGGCGATGCCGATGCGCTGCCGCTGACCGCCGGAGAACTGGTGCGGGTAGCGGTTGACGTAGTCGGGGTTGAGCCCGACGCGGTCGAGCAGCTCCTGGGTGCGCTGCAGCCGGCCCTTCTTCGGGGCGACGTCGGTGTGCACCGCCCAGCCCTCGGAGACGATGTCGCCGACGGTCATCCGCGGGTTCAGCGAGGCGTACGGGTCCTGGAAGATGATCTGGACCTCGCGCCGGTAGGCCTTGAGCGCGCGGCCGCTCATCCTGGCGACGTCGCGGCCCTTGTAGAGGATCTGCCCGCCGGTCGGCTTCTCCAACGCCACCAGCAGCTTCGACACCGTCGACTTGCCGCAGCCGGACTCGCCGACCAGACCCACGGTCTCGCCGCGGCGCATGGTCAGGTCGACGCCGTCCACGGCCCGGACGTGGCCGACGGTCCGCTTGAAGACGACGCCCTGGGTCAGCGGGAAGTGCTTCTTCAGGCCGCGGATCTCCAGCAGGGTCTCGCCGGGGGTGGCCGGCGCGGTCGACGCCCGGGGCGCGGCCGCCGACCCGGCGGTGGACTCAGACACCGAGGACCTCCTCGCTGTAGTGGCAGGCCGCCTCGCGGCCCGGGACGACCAGGCGCAGCGGCGGGACGTCGGTGGCGCACTCGCGACCGGGCGCCGCCGCGTCCCCGAGCCGGCGGCGCGAGCACCGCGGGTGGAACGGGCAGCCGCTGGGGATCGCCGCCAAGTTCGGCGGCTGGCCGACGATCGGCTGCAACCGGCCGCCCTTGGCCTCCACCTGCGGGACCGAGCTCATGAGGCCCTCGGTGTAGGGGTGCGCCGGGTTGCCGAAGACGTCGTCGACGGTGCCGCGCTCGACGATCCGGCCGGCGTACATGACCGCCACGTTGTCGGCGACCTCGTTGACCACGCCCAGGTCGTGGGTGATGAGGACCAGGCCCATCCCGGTGTCGCGCTGCAGGTCCTCGAGCAGGTCCATGACCTGCGCCTGCACCGTGACGTCGAGGGCGGTGGTGGGTTCGTCGGCGATGAGCACCCGCGGGTCGAGGGCGATCGCCATCGCGATCATGACCCGCTGGCGCATGCCACCGGAGAACTGGTGCGGGTAGTCGTCCACCCGGGACGCGGCCGCGGGGATGCGGACCCGGTCCATCAGCTCGATCGCGTGCTTCCTCGCGTCCTTCTTCGACATCCCGCGGTGCGCGCGGAACATCTCGCCGATCTGGTAGCCGACGCTGTAGACGGGGTTCAGCGAGGACAGCGCGTCCTGGAAGATCATCGAGATCCCCGGACCGCGGACCTTCCGCTGCTCCTCGGGCGACTGCTCGAGCAGGTCCTCGCCCTGGAAGTAGATGCCACCGCCGGTGATGACCGCGGGCGGGCTGTCGAGGATCCCCATGATCGCCTGCGCCGAGACCGACTTGCCGGAGCCGGACTCGCCGAGGATGGCCAGCGTCTCGCCCTCGGCCAGGCTGTAGCTGATGCCGTTGACGGCGTTGACCACGCCGGAGCGGGTGCGGAACTCCACGTGCAGGTCGTCGACCTCGAGCACGGGCGTGCCGATGCCGGCGCCGGGCACGGGAGGGGTGGACAGGTCGGGTCGGGTCATGCGCGCTGCCTCGGGTCCAGGGCGTCGCGGAGCGCGTCGCCCATCATGATGAAGGCCATCACGGTCAGGGTCAGGACGAGGCTGGGGAACAGCACCAGGTGCGGTGCGCTGCGGATCGAGTCCTGACCGATCGCGATCTGCAGGCCCCAGGAGATCGCCGGCCGCTGCAGCCCGACGCCGAGGAAGGTCAGCGTCGCCTCCGCGGCGATCAGCACGCCGATCGTGATGGTCGTGTACACGAGCACCGGTGCCACCGCGTTCGGCAGGATGTGCCGGACCAGGATCCGCCCGTTCGACGCCCCCATGGCCCGGGCTGCCGCCACGTAGTCGGAGCTCTTGACCGCGATGACCTGGGAACGCACCAGCCGCATCGCCGTCATCCAGCCGAACAGCGCCAGTGCCAGCGCGACCGCTCCTGGCCCGCGGCTGTTGATGATCGGGATGTCGGTGGCCGGCCCCACCCGCAGGAGCACCAGGGCCCCGAGGATCAGGGGCAGCGCGTAGAAGATGTCGGCGATCCGGGACAGCACCCCGTCGGTCACCCCGCCGAAGTAGCCGGCGACGGCGCCCACGACGACGCCCAGGACGAGGACGACCACGACGGCGAAGACACCGATGATCAGCGAGTTGCGGGCGCCGTGGACGACGTTGGCCAGGTAGTCGCAGCCCTGCACGTCGTAGCCGAACCAGTGGTCGGCCGAGGGCAGCGCCTTGGAGTTGGCCAGGTCGCAGGCCCGCGGGTCGGCGCCCCGGGCGAACAGCTGCGGGACGATCGCCATGAGGACGAACAGCAGGCACAGCACGGCGCCGATCCAGAACAGCGGGTTGCGCTTGAGCTCGCCCCAGGCGTCGCTCCACAGGCTGTTCTGCCGGGACTCGGTGACGTCGACCGACGGGGACGCCAGCCCGGTCTGCGTACCGGCCTCGACCTCGTCGTGCCGGAGGTCCATCTGCTGCTGATCAGTCATAGCGGATCCTCGGGTCGAGGACGGCGTAGAGCACGTCGACCACCAGGTTGAAGAAGATGAAGAAGAAGACCATCAGCGTCACGATGCCGACGACCACCGCGCCCTCCTGGGCGCGCACGGAGTCGAAGACCTCCCGGCCGATGCCGGGCAGGTTGAAGACCGTCTCGGTGACGATGGCGCCGCCGAGCAGCGTGCCGATGTCGGCCCCGATGAACGTGACGACCGGGATCAGGCTGTTGCGCAGGGTGTGCCGGACGATCACCGTCCGGTTGGGCAGTCCCTTGGCCCGCGCCGTCCGGACGTAGTCGGCGCGCAGGTTCTCCGCGACGCTGGTGCGCGTCAGCCGGGCCACGTAGGCCAGGGAGCCCGACGCCAGCACCAGGCCCGGGAGCAGGTAGCTGTAGAGCCCCTCCCGCGTGCCGGCGATGGGGAACCAGCCGAGCTTGAGGCCGAACAGCAGCTGGGCGACGAAGGCCAGCACCAGGATCGGGATCGAGACGATGAGCGTGGTCGAGACCAGCACCAGGTTGTCGAAGAAGCTGTTGCGCCGGATGCCGGCGAGCACACCGGCGACCAGACCGATGACGGCCTCGAAGACGATGGCCACCAGGGCCAGCTTGACGGTGACCGGCAGGGTCCGCTCGATCGTGTCGAGGACCGGCCGGCCGCGGAAGTCGGTGCCCAGGTCCCCCTGGAACAGGTTCTTGAGGTACTCCCAGTACTGCACCCACAGTGGGTCGTTCAGGTGGAAGCGCTCGCGCAGGACCTCGACGACCGCCGGCGAGACGGGACGGTCCCCGGCGAGCGCCCGGATGGGGTCGCCGGGCAGGGCGTACACCATCCCGAAGATCAGGAAGGACGCGCCGAGCAGCACGGGGATGGTGAGCAAGAGGCGGCGCGCGACGTAGCGGCCCATGTTCCCCCTCGGGTCGTCGTGCCCCCGGGATCCGCCGGTGACACGGGGTCAATCGTGCCCGCTGGGGGGCACGCGCGCCGCCGGGGGCGACCGTCCTGCTCGGACGGGCGCCCCCGGCGGGTGGTGCGGTCCTGCTCGGCGTCAGCCGGTGACGGTGACCTCGGACCAGACCGGCCGCTGGAACAGGTCGATCCGGACGTTGTCCACGCGGTCGGTGTGCACGGTCTGGATCTCGGTGAAGAACATCGGGGCCATCGGCATGTCCTCGGCGATGAGGTCCTCGGCAGCCTGGTAGTCGGCGACGGCCTCGTCCTCGCTGGCTGCCTGGTCACCCCGGGCGATCAGCTCGTTGACCTGGGGGTTGTCGTAGAAGCTGTAGTTCGAGCCGATCGGCGGGAACGACGACGGCGCGAACAGCGGGGTCAGGTAGCTCTCCGCGGCCGGGTAGTCGAAGCTCCAGCCGTACCGGAACGGGCCGGTCCAGCCCTTCTGCTCTCCCAGCGGCAGGTACTGGGCGAAGTCCAGGTTGCCCTGCAGCGAGAAGTCCACGCCGAGGTTCTGCCGCAGCTGGTTGCCCACGGCCTCCATCCAGGCGTCGTGGCCGGCGCCGGCGTTGAACCACAGGTCGATCGGCTGGCTGCGGTCGAAGCCGGCCTCGTCGAGCAGCTGGTTGGCCCGGTCGGCGTCGAACGTGCAGTACTCGCAGGCGCCCTCGCGGTAGCCGTCGACGACCGGCGAGATGAACGAGTCCGCCGGGGTGCGGGTACCGGAGAAGATGGCGTCGGAGATGGCCTGCCGGTCGACGGCCATCGAGATGGCCTGGCGGACGCGCTTGTCGGCGAACCGCTCGTCGTAGGTCGGGAAGCCGAGGTAGGTGATCTGCGAGACCTCGGTCTCGATGAAGCCGTCCCCGAACGCGTCGCGGGCCGACTCGATGACGTCCGGCGGGATGACGTCGACGATGTCGACGTTGCCGTCCTGGGCGTCGGTGTAGGCGGTGGCGGAGTCCGCGTACACGACGAACTCCATGCCGTCGGCCTGGGCCGCGTCCTCGCCGGCGTAGTCCTCGAACTTGGTCAGGGTGATGCCCTGGCCCGGGACGTAGTCGGTCTCGGCCTGGAACGGGCCGTTGCCGATCGGGCGGGTGCCGAAGCCCTCCGGGTCCTGGAAGAAGGCGTCGGGCAGCGGGTCGAACGAGTTGTAACCGACGACCGCCGGGAAGAGCCGGAACGGTGCGCTCAGCTGCACCGTGAAGGTGCGGTCGTCGACGACCTTCAGCCCGCTCAGCTCCTGGGCGGCGCCGTCCTGCAGCTCCTGGAACCCGGCGATGCGGGACAGGTAGGAACCGCCGTCCTGCGCGTTGGCCGGGTTGGCGGTGTAGTTCCAGGCGTCGACGTAGGACTGCGCGTCGACCGGCGTCCCGTCGTGGAAGGTCCAGCCGTCCTTGAGCGTGATCGTCCAGTTCTGGTTGTCGGCGGAGTCGATCGACTCGGCGACACCGGTGTACTCCACCTGACCGTCTTCGGAGTACCCCACGAGACCGGTCCAGAGGGCGGCGATGACCTTGGCGCCCTCGCTCTCCGTGGTGTTGCCGGGGACGAGCGGGCTCTTCGGCTCACCGATGTACGCGGTGAAGGTGCCGCCACCCTCGCCGCCGCCTCCGCCGGAGCCGCTGTCGTCGCCGCCACCACCACAGGCGGACAGGACCATCGCGCCGGACAGGCCGGTCGCGATGAGCGCAGCGAAGCGCTTGCTCAACCTCACGTGCAATGCCTCCCTCGTCCCGCTGTGCGGGGGGAACGGACTGGTTCGCCGGCAGCCAGGCGTCCGCGACGGGCGGCCGGGGGTCGTGCGGGCACACCGGGCGAACCCGGTACGGCGGGGACCCTAGGCGCGCTCCGCGAAGGGCGTCCACGACCGTCACCGACTTGTGACCTCGAGTCAGCATCCCACAGGGTGGAATCACACTTGCCCACACCGGGGCCACCCCGTTCTCAAGGACTTCCGCCGGGGTGCGGGTTCCGCCGGACGTCTTCCGCCGCCACCGCCCCGGCGTGTCAGGTCCGTCGTCCGCGGGTACCCCGGTCGGACCGACGAGAGGAGTCGACATGAGCGGCATCGACAAGATGAAGAACAAGGCCGAGGAGCTCTCCGGCAAGGGCAAGGAGAGCGTCGGCGAGGCGACCGGCGACCGCGACCTGCAGGCCGAGGGCAAGGCCGACCAGGCCTCCGGCAACCTCAAGCAGGCCGGCGAGAAGGTCAAGGACGTCTTCAAGTGAGCCGTCGGGGGGGGGGGGGGGGGGGGGGGGGGGGGGGGGGGGGGGGGGGGGGGGGGGGGGGGGGGGGGGGGGGGGGGGGGGGCGGGGGGGGGGGGGGGGGGGGCGGGGCGGGCGGGGGAGCGCTCGGG
>NZ_JBJGZQ010000038.1:0-34301 GCF_054050595.1 Geodermatophilus sp. SYSU D00779 | reverse complement strand
GTCGAGCGCACCGCCGCTCTTGCTCCGTGGATCGAGCACTACAACACTCAGCGCCGCCACAGCGCACTTGGTGGACGCCCGCCGATCAGCCGACTGGCACCAACCTGATGGCCCGGTACAACTAGGACGACGGCTGCGGCCGGGGCGCCAGGTGCCGGGCCACCAGCGCTGCCGCCCCGGCCGAGGTGGTGGACAGCAGCTTCTCCAGCGGCCCCTGGCCGAGGGTCAGCCGCCACCCGGTGGAGAGCACGACCATCACGGCGATGGACGCCAGCCACGGGGCACCGCCCTCGACGTCCCAGTCGAGCAGGGTGGGCACGAGGACGTGGCCGGTGTAGGCGGTCAGCGCCATCGCGCCGACCGACACCAGCGGGAAGGTGGCCATCGGCAGTCGCTCGGCGAGCGCCAGGCACGCGGCGATGGCGACCAGCGCGACACCGACCGAACCGACGATCTCGCAGGTCGTGCCGCTGTGCGGCGCCGCTCCGCTGAGCCAGGCCAGGCTCCAGGTGCGGGCGTCGATGTCGCCGTCGACCCAGGCCTGCGTCGATGCCGCCTGCCCCCACCAGCGGGTGGTCGTCCAGCCGGCGCCGTAGCCGAGGACGGCCAGCGTCGCGCCCGCGCCCAGCAGCCGCGCGCGCACCTGCGGCGATCCCAGGTCGGACCGGCCCACGGCCATGCCGACCAGGATGAAGGTCCACCAGATCAGGGCCGGGTAGGGGCCGTTGAGCGCCAGCAGCACGACCGGGGACTCCTCGAGCCCGGTGGCCTGCGCCCACACCGTCGACAGCAGTGCTGCGGGGGGCGTGAGGACCGCCAGCACGGCCGCGGCGATCAGCAACCGGCGCGGCGACCAGCGCAGGAACGGCAGCGCGAGGACGAACAGCACGCCGTAGACGCCCAGGATCACGTCGATGTCGGTGCCGAGGGCCTCCAGCGCGACGCCGATGCCGAACACCCACGCCGCCCGCACGAGGACGCGGGTCCGGGCGCGGACCAGGTCCGCACCGGCCGGGGCGACGGTCCGGCCGGTCAGCAGTGCCAGCGACACGCCGGCGAGCACCGCGAAGAGGATCGAGGAGCGGCCGTGGACCGCGCCCAACCAGCTCGACGGCGAGGCGACCACGTCGGCGGGCACCCCGCCGACGTGGGCGCCCAGCATGCCGAACACCGCCAGGGCCCGCGCCACGTCCAGGCCGAGCACGCGGCCGGGCCGCTGGGCGCGCCGCGCCTCGGGAGCCCGGCAGGGGGGCGGCGCGGCGGTCGCGACGTCGGGCGGGCAGAGCAGGGCCATCGGGTGTTCCTCCGGTCAGGTCGAGGTGGGCGGGCGGGTCGAGTGCCGCGTCCGGGGCGGCGCGCTCCGGTCGCCCTGCGTTCCTCGCAGCAAGAGGCCGTCGGGGGGCGGGTTCGTACACCGCTTCACCGATTTCTTGCCGCTCCCGGCCGGTTCCTTGCCGCTCCCTGTCCGCCTCCTCACCTCGGACCCGAGGTGGCGCGCTCCGGGGTCAGCCCGACGGGTCGGCGATCTCCGCCGTCAGCCCCGGTCCGCCTCCTGGCGCGGGGCCGCACCGGGTGGTCTCGATCCTGGGCTCACCCGGAGAAGGGGAGAGGCCCTGGTCAGTCGCCTGACCAGGGCCTCTCCCGGTGGGGTGAGTGACGGGGCTCGAACCCGCGACACCCAGGATCACAACCTGGTGCTCTACCAGCTGAGCTACACCCACCACGTCTCCCGGACGGCCGCTCGTCAGCGGGTCGTCCGGGGAACCGGCACCACGATACCGGAGACCCTCAGGCGTCCGACGCGGCCGGGGGTTGCTGCCCGGGAGCGCCGGCGTCCTCGGCCGCGAACAGCTCCGCGAAGGACGCCGTGACCTCCGCGGCGGCCGCCTGCGCCTGGGACGTCGAGGGGCCCGGGACGTCGACGAACAGCGTCTGCCGGTAGTAGGCGAGCTCGCGCACCGACTCGATGATGTCGGCCAGCGCGCGGTGGGCCAGCCCCTTCTGCGGCTGGGCGAAGTACACGCGCGGGAACCAGCGGCGGGCCAGCTCCTTGATCGAGGAGACGTCGATCATCCGGTAGTGCAGGTGGTCGTCGAGCTCGGGCATGTCCCGGGCGAGGAAGCCGCGGTCGGTGCCGATCGAGTTGCCGCACAGCGGCGCCGTCCGCCGCTCGGGCACGAACCGCTTCACGTAGGCCAGGAGCTGCTGCTCGGCCTCGGCGACGGTGAGCGTCGAGGCCCGCACCGCCTCGGTGAGGCCGGACTTGGCGTGCATCTCGGTGACGACGTCGACCATGCCCTCCAGCGCGGTGTCGTCGGCGGAGATCACCAGGTCCAGGCCCGGGTCGAGGACGTTGAGCTCGGAGTCGGTGACCAGCACCGCGACCTCGATGAGCTTGTCCCGGGTGAGGTCCAGCCCGGTCATCTCGCAGTCGATCCAGACCAGGTGTCCCGCGCTGTCCGCCACGGGTTCCGACCCTACGTGCCACCCGTCCCGGTCGCCCGCACGCCCGGCCCCCACCGCACCCGCCACTCCGAGGCCGCTCGGGAGCCGGGAACGGGCCTCGCGCCTCGTTAGGCTCCGGCGCGACGGCCCCGAGCCCAGGAGATCCACCGTGCCCCACGCCGCCCCCGTCGTCGACCGAGCGGTGCCGCCGGCCCCTGGCTCGACGAGGACCGCCCTGCGCCACCCGGTCGCGACGCTCCGGTGGCTGTGGCCGGCCTACCTCACGCCGGGCCGCCCCGGCCGCCCGACGACCCAGCGGGAGCTGCGCTGGATCTACACGGCCTGGCTGGGCGCCTTCCTGCTGAAGATGCTCGGCTCGTCGTGGGACGTCTCCTGGCACTTCAGGTGGCTGCGTGACGACCTCGCCCCGCCGCACCTGCTCAACTCGGCCGGCACCGTCGTGGTCGTCGCGCTGGTCCTCTTCTCCAGCTACACCGGCTACGGCGTCGACCGCCGCGCGCTGCGCCTGATGCAGGTGGGCACCGGGTTGTTCCTCGTCGCCGTCCCGGTCGACATCGTCAACCACCGGGTCAACGGGCTGGACATCACCAGCTGGAGCCCCAGCCACTCGCTGCTCTACCTCGGGACGGCGGTCATGCTGGCCGGGGCGCTGCGCGGCTGGTGGCTGTACGCCGCGCCCGGCCGCGCGCGGGACGCCGTCGCGCTGGGGCTGTGGCTGTTCTTCGCGGAGAACGTGCTGTTCCCGAACCAGCACCAGGAGTACGGCGTCCTCTCGCTGCGCGCCTACGAGGCCGGGCGGACGACGGCCGAGCCGCAGCTGCTGGACTTCGCCGTCGCCCAGGCGCAGAGCCCGACGTCGTTCATGCTCCCGGTGCCGGCCTGGGTGCACCCGGCGTGGTTGCTGTGTGCCGGGCTGCTCACCCTCGTCGTCGCCCGGCGGGTCACCGGGCTGCGCTGGGCCGCCACGACGATCGCGGCCGCCTACCTGGCCTACCGCGCGGTCGTGTGGCTGGGCCTGGTGGCGATCGGCTTCCCGCCCTCGGTGCTGCCACTGGCACTGCTCGCCGGCGCGGTCGCCGTCGACCTCGCCGTCACCCACCGGGTGCCCGGCCGGCTGGCCGGTCCGCTGGTCGCCGCGGTCACCTACGGCGCGGGTGCGGCCCTGGACGCCGTCGGGCTCCTCCCGCCGTGGGACTGGCGGCCGGAGGTGGTCCTGGCCACCGCACTGGTGGCCACCCTCCTGTGGACGCTGCTCGACGCGGTCGCCCGGAGCCGGTCGCTGGCCGCCTGGTGCGCGTCCCTCGAGGAGCACGGGGAGCTCCCCGCCGTCCCGGTGCCGGGCGGCGCGCCGACCCGCTGAGCGTCCCGGACCGGCCCGTCACATGCCGTAGCGTCGGAGGCAGCCCCTCCCGGTGACCGCGCCGCGATGCCGCCCACCGCCCCTGCTCCCCGCCCCGGAGGACCGACGTGCTGGCCCTGACCCCCCGGCCGCTGCAGACGGCGGGGGAGCGTGCGCTCTTCGCCGAACTGGCCCGCTGGGACACCGGCGGCGCGGTCCGGGGTGCGGTCGTCGCCTCCCTGCCGGTGCTCGACGGGCCGGTGGGCCGCCGGATCTCCGACGCGGTGCTCTTCGTGCCGGAGGGCCTGGCCGTGGTCCGCATCGCCGAGGTGGCCCGGCAGCGCGGCGTGGTCACCGCGCTGCCCGAGGGGGCGTGGACCGTCGGCCCCGAGGCCGGCCGCCCGGGCGAGGTGCTGCAGCTCTCCGGCGGCGGGTCCACCCCGCTGGACGGGCTGATGCGCGCCGGCATGGACACCGCGGTGCGGCTGCGCCGCGCCGGCCTGGAGCCCGGCCGGATCGCCCGGCTGACCGTGCTGGTCGGCGACCTCTCCGGCCTGGTGCCCGCCGACGGCGACCTGGGCGAGGGCGACCAGGTCGCGCTGCTCGAGCCCCGCTCGCTGCTGCTGGGCATCGCCCGCTCGGCCCGCTACACCGGCGTCGCCAACCCGCGCCTGTGGACGACGGCCGACGTGCGCGCCGCCCTGGAGGCCCTCGAGCTCGACGGCCGGGTGCCCACCACCCAGGAGCTCAACGGCGAGGGCTTCCCGTACTCGCCCTACGTCCTGCGGACGCCCGAACTGCTCGCCCCGGCCGCGATGGCCGCGGCGGTGGCGGGGACGGAGGCCGGGGGAGCGGCCCCGGTGCCGGTGGCGCACCACCCCGCGCCGCACGCCGCCGCGCCCGAGCCGATGCGTCCGCTGGTCGACCCGGCGGCCGCCGCGGCCGTGGCCGCCGCCGCGATCCGCGCCGACGAGGAGGCCGCCCGCGCCGCAGCCCCTGCCCACGCGCGCGCCCAGCACCTCGCCGTCGCTCCGGTGGCCCCGCTGTCGACCGCGGCCGCGGCGCCGGTCCCGGCCGCACCGTCGGCTCCCGTCGTCCGGGACACCCTCGTCGGGCCCACCGTCGGCGTCCGCGAGGAGGACACCGGCGGCCTCGGCGGGCTGTTCGCCGACGCCGCGCCCGGAACCCCTCAGCCGGTCGCCCCCGAGCCGGTCACCGCCCAGCCCGCCGCGCCGCCGGTCCCGGTGGAGCCCCCGGCCGCGCCGCCGGTCGCCTCCGGTGCCCGCCCGGCCGGCGTCCCCCTCGTGGGACCG
Source organism: Geodermatophilus sp. SYSU D00779 (assembly GCF_054050595.1). Lineage (NCBI taxonomy): Bacteria > Bacillati > Actinomycetota > Actinomycetes > Geodermatophilales > Geodermatophilaceae > Geodermatophilus > Geodermatophilus sp. SYSU D00779. The sequence continues at coordinate 29,183 of NZ_JBJGZQ010000038.1, read as the reverse complement.
CGCCGGCGGCAGCGCCCACCGCGGCGGACCGCGCTGCTCGTCGCGGCCGCGCTGCTGCTCGTCGTCCTCCTCGGCGTGGGCGTCACCGCCCTCGTCGGCGGGGACGAGGCGGCGAACGCCGGTGCGTCGCCGTCCACCGCCGCGCAGGGCGGAGCGCTCGGCGAGGCCGCCGGCGGGCCGCAACCCGGGCAGATCGAGACGGTCGACGGCCGCACCTTCGTCGCCCAGCGGGTGCAGACCGACCCCACCTGCGTCGGCAACGCCTACGGCACGGTGGCCGACTTCTTCGCCACCACCGACTGCGCGGGCCTGGCGCGGGCGCTGTACTCCACCGACGTCGGCGGCCGGCCGGTCGTCGTCTCGGTGTCGCTGGCCGACATGGGGGAGGAGAGCGGCGCCCTGGCGCTGCGCGCGCTGACCGACCGGGACGGCAGCGGCAACGTCAGCGACCTGCTGCGCGAGGGCGTCCGCTACCCGGGGGGTCCCGCGCAGCTGTCCGGGGCCGAGTACGCCAGCGCCGTCTCGGGCAGCAGCGTGACGATCGTCGAGACCGCCTGGGCCGGACCCGGGTCGACCGGGTCGACCGGGTCGACCGCCGACCTCGACGTCGTCGCCTCGACCGCGCTGGTGCTGCCCATGCCGCAGCCCACCCCCTGATCGGCGACCTCCCCGGGACGATCAGCTGAGCCGACCCTCCCGGCTCCTCACGCCCAGTGGCGAGCCAGGACCCCGCACGACCGGCTCACCTGGTCACCAGGGGCTCTTCAGGCGGTCGCGGCGGCCTCGGCCATCGCGGCGAGCAGCGCGGCCGTCCGCCGGCGCGGCAGCCGGCCGGCGCTGTGCGGGGTCGAGTTGACCAGCCCGAAGACGGCGTGCGCCCGGGCCCGGTTGGTGGCGGCGTCCGACTCGGCGTGCACCCGCCCGAGGACGTCGACCCACACCTCCACGTAGCGGCGCTGCAGCCGGCGCACCTGCGCGGCGTCGTCGTCGGCCAGCGAGCCGAGGTCGCGGTCGTGCACGGTGATCAGCGCGGGGTTGTCCAGCGCGAAGTCGACCTGGAAGGCGATCAGCGTGCGCAGCTGCGCCATCGGGTCGTCGCCGGCGGCGGCCACCCGTGCGGTGCCGCCCTCGAGCAGCCGCTCGCTGATCCGCAGCAGCATCTCGGCGAGCATCGCGTCCTTGCTGGCGAAGTGCCGGTAGATCGCCGGGCCGGTCACACCGACCGCCGCGCCCACGTCGTCCACGCCCACGGCCCGGGACCCGCGCTCGGCGAACAGCTGTGCCGCGGCCTGCAGGATCTGCTCGCGGCGCGACGGGCGGGCCGCGTCCGCGTGCAGCGCGGTGTTGGCGTCCGTCACGGCGGCGATGTTAACGGTCGTTGACCCCATTCGTGAACCACCGTTAACATCCCGCCCGTGGACGCCCCCGTGCTGGCCGGCAGGCCGACGACCGACGGCGCGGCCGCCGCGCGCAACGCCGAGGCGCACGCCGTGCTCGTCGCCGACCTCGCCGAGCAGCTGCGCCGCGTGGCGCTCGGCGGTGGGGAGCGGGCGCGCGAGCGGCACACCGCGCGAGGCAAGCTGCTGCCGCGCGAGCGGGTCGACGCCCTGCTCGACCCGGGCAGCCCGTTCCTGGAGCTCTCGCCGCTGGCCGCGCACGGCATGTACGGCGGCGAGGCGCCGGCCGCCGGGATCATCACCGGCATCGGCCGGGTCGCCGGCCGGGAGGTCGTCGTCGTCGCCAACGACGCCACCGTCAAGGGCGGCACCTACTACCCGATGACGGTGAAGAAGCACCTGCGGGCGCAGGAGGTGGCGCTGCACAACCGGCTGCCCTGCGTCTACCTGGTCGACTCCGGCGGGGCCTTCCTGCCGATGCAGGACGAGGTCTTCCCCGACCGCGAGCACTTCGGCCGGATCTTCTACAACCAGGCCACCATGTCCGAGGCCGGCATCCCGCAGATCGCCGCCGTCCTCGGCTCGTGCACCGCCGGCGGGGCGTACGTGCCGGCGATGAGCGACGAGGCGGTCATCGTCCGCGAGCAGGGCACGATCTTCCTGGGCGGTCCGCCGCTGGTGAAGGCCGCGACCGGTGAGGTGGTCACCGCCGAGGAGCTCGGCGGGGGAGACCTGCACAGCCGGGTCAGCGGGGTCACCGACCACCTGGCCGAGGACGACGCGCACGCCCTGCAGCTGGTCCGCCAGATCGTCGGCACCCTCGGCCCCCGCACGCCCCGACCCTGGGACGTCGAGCCGGTCGAGGAGCCGCTGCACCCGCCGGAGTCGGTCTACGACGTGGTCCCGCCCGACCCGCGCACGCCGTACGACGTCCGCGAGGTCATCGCCCGGCTGGTCGACGGCAGCCGGTTCGCCGAGTTCAAGCCGCTGTACGGGCAGACGCTGGTCACCGGTTTCGCCCGGCTGCACGGTCACCCGGTCGGCATCGTGGCCAACAACGGCGTGCTGTTCGCCGAGTCCGCGCTCAAGGGCGCGCACTTCATCGAGCTGTGCGACCGGCGCAGCACCCCGCTGCTGTTCCTGCAGAACATCTCCGGGTTCATGGTCGGCCGCGACTACGAGGCCGGGGGCATCGCCAAGCACGGCGCGAAGATGGTCACCGCGGTGGCCTGCGCGCGGGTGCCCAAGCTGACCGTGGTCATCGGCGGCTCGTTCGGGGCCGGCAACTACTCGATGTGCGGCCGGGCCTACTCGCCCCGCTTCCTGTTCACCTGGCCGAACTCCCGGATCTCGGTCATGGGCGGGGAGCAGGCGGCCTCGGTGCTCGCCCAGGTGCGCCGCGACGGGCTCGAGGCCCGCGGCGAGCAGTGGCCGGCCGAGGACGAGGAGGCGTTCAAGAAGCCGATCCGCGACCAGTACGAGACCCAGGGCCACCCCTACTACGCCACCGCCCGGCTGTGGGACGACGGCGTCATCGACCCCGCCCAGACCCGCACCGTGCTCGGCCTCGCGCTGTCCGCCTGCGCGAACGCCCCGTTGGAGGAGGTTGGCTATGGCGTCTTCCGGATGTAGCTGCTCACGCCCCCGCGACCGGTGGCGCGGTGGGATCGGCGGCCTCGGCGGTGACCTCGCGCAGCACGTAGTCCTCGATCGTCTCCAGGTCGTGGGTGGAGCGCTTCACGATGGTGAGCAGGTCGCTCATCTTGCTGACCTCCTCGATCTGCTCCTTGATGAACCACTGCATGAACTGGTCGGAGGCGAAGTCGTTCTCCCGCCGGGCGACGCCGATCAGCGCGTTGATCTGCTCGGTCACGCGCTTCTCCTGCTCCAGGGCCAGGGCGACCGGGGCGACGACGTCGGCGAACTCGTTGACCGGGGCGGGGATGCCCGGGATGCGCACGGGCGCGTCGGAGTCGAGCAGGTACTTGACCATCATCATGGCGTGCTCGCGCTCCTCGAGCGCCTGGTCGAAGAAGAGCTGCGCCGTCCGTGGCATGGTGAGCTCGTCGAAGTAGACGGCGCACGCCACGTACTGCTGGTGGGCGGCGAACTCGTTGCCGATCTGCGTGTTCAGCAGCTCGACGAAGGCGGCGGCGGCCATCGGGTCTCCCGGACGTGTGCGGTGGCGGTCACCGCACGCTATCCGGTGACACGCCGGTGCCCGTGGACCACTGGGGAAGGCGAGGCTAACCTCACCGCGTGGGGAAGTCCGCGCGCATGCCGAAGAAGAAGTGCTGCCAGGACACGCCGCGCTGCAAGCGGTGCCCCCTGCGGGCCCTCGCCGAGGGGACGCTCCCGCCGGGCTACACGGTCAAGAAGCGCCGCCTGGTCAAGCTGGACAAGGCCGACAGGGTCCTGGCCAAGAGCACGCGCAAGGCGGCCTGACCCGTCCCCCTCCCGTCGCGCCCCGGTCGGGGGGTGCTGAGCCGTGTTCGACACCGTCCTCGTGGCCAACCGCGGCGAGATCGCCGTCCGGGTCATCCGCACGCTGCGCGCGATGGGCATCCGCTCGGTGGCCGTGTACAGCGCGGCCGACGCCGGGGCCCGGCACGTCCGCGAGGCCGACGTCGCCGTCCCGATCGGCCCGGCGCCCGCGGCCGAGAGCTACCTGTCGATCGAGCGCGTGCTCGACGCCGCCGCCCGCACCGGCGCCCAGGCGGTGCACCCCGGCTACGGGTTCCTGTCCGAGAACGTCGAGTTCGCCCGCGCCTGCGAGAAGGCCGGCGTCGTCTTCATCGGCCCGCCGGTCGCCGCGATCGAGGCGATGGGCGACAAGATCCGCGCCAAGCAGACCGTCATGGCCGCCGGCGTCCCCGTCGTCCCCGGGCGGACCGAGCCCGGCATGTCGGACGACGAGGTCGCCGCGGCCGCGGTCGAGGTCGGCTTCCCGGTGCTGCTCAAGCCCAGCGCCGGTGGCGGCGGCAAGGGCATGCGCGTGGTCCGGTCGGAGGCCGAGGTGCGCGAGCAGATCGCCGCCGCCCGGCGCGAGGCGCGGGGCTCCTTCGGCGACGACACCCTCCTGGTCGAGCGCTACGTCGGGTCGGCGCGGCACGTCGAGCTGCAGGTGCTCGGCGACGGCCACGGCACCGTCGTCCACCTGGGCGAGCGGGAGTGCAGCCTGCAGCGCCGGCACCAGAAGGTCGTCGAGGAGGCGCCGTCCCCGCTGCTGGACGCCACCACCCGCGCCGCGATGGGCACCGCCGCCGTCGAGGCCGCCCGGGCCGTCGGCTACACCGGCGCCGGCACGGTGGAGTTCATCGTCGACGCCGAGCGGCCGACCGACTTCTTCTTCCTGGAGATGAACACCCGGCTGCAGGTCGAGCACCCGGTCACCGAGATGGTCACCGGCCTGGACCTGGTCGAGCTGCAGGTGCGGGTCGCCGCGGGGGAGCCGCTGCCGTTCACCCAGGACGACGTCGTGCTCGACGGGCACGCCATCGAGGCCCGGCTCTACGCCGAGGACCCGGCCCGCGGCTTCCTGCCGCAGACCGGCACCGTCCTCGGTCTGCGCGAGCCGGCCGGGCCGGGCGTACGCCTGGACAGCTCGCTGGCGGTGGGCTCCGTCGTCGGCACCGACTACGACCCGATGCTGGCCAAGGTGGTCGCGTGGGGCCCGGACCGGGAGACCGCCCGTGCCCGCCTGGTCGGCGCGCTGGGGCACACCGCCGTCCTCGGGGTGCCGACCAACACGGCGTTCCTGCGGGCGCTGCTCGCCGACCCCGACGTGGTCGCCGGGCGGCTGGACACCGGGCTCATCGAGCGGCGCGGCGAGGCGCTGACCGCCGCCGAGCCGGTGCCGCCGTCCGTGTACGCGGCCGCCGCGCTGGCGCTGCTGGTGGAGGAGGAGCCGGTCGGACCGGTCGTCGACCGCTGGGCCGTCCCCGACGGCTGGCGGCTGGGTGAGCCGGCGTGGACGGTGCGCCGCCTGCAGGCCGCCGGCGGCGACCCGGTGACCGTGCGGGTGCGCGGCCGCTCGTCCGCCGCCGAGGTGCAGGTCGGGTTCGCCGAGCCGGTGCGCGCGTCGGCGGCTCGGGACGGCGGGGAGCTGACCGTGACCCTCGACGGCACCACCTCCCGCTGCGCCGTCGTCCACGCCGGTGGCCAGGTGTGGCTGGCCGCCGACGGCCGGGTGACCGCGCTGCGCGAGCACGAGCGGCTGCACGCCGCCGCCGAGGGCGCGGCCGCGGACGGCGCGGTGACCGCACCCATGCCCGGGACGGTGACGGTGGTGCGGGCCGCGGTCGGCGACCGGGTCGAGGCCGGCGCCCCGCTGCTGGTGGTGGAGGCGATGAAGATGGAGCACGTGCTGACCGCCCCCCTCGCGGGGACGGTCACCGAGCTCGGCGTGACGGCCGGCCAACAGGTCCGGCTCGACGAGCGGGTGGCCGTGGTGGCGGCCGGGGAGGACTGACCGTGCTGGACTACCGGCTCGACGAGGAGACCGAGGCCCTGCGCAAGGTCGTGCGCGAGTTCGCACACGACGTCATCGCCCCGCAGATCGGGGAGTTCTACGAGCGCGACGAGTTCCCCACCGCGATCGTGCGGCAGATGGGCGAGCTGGGCCTGTTCGGCCTGCCCTTCCCCGAGGAGTACGGCGGTTCGGGTGGCACCTACTTCACCCTCTGCGTGGCGCTCGAGGAGCTGGCGCGGGTCGACTCCTCGGTGGCGATCACCCTCGAGGCCGGCGTCTCGCTCGGCGCGATGCCGATCTACCGGTTCGGCACCGAGGAGCAGAAGCAGCAGTGGCTGCCCCGGTTGTGCAGCGGCGAGGCGCTGGCCGCGTTCGGCCTGACCGAGCCCGGCGGCGGCTCGGACGCCGGCGCCACCCGCACCACCGCACGCCTGGAGGACGGCCACTGGGTGGTCAACGGGTCCAAGGCGTTCATCACCAACTCCGGCACCGACCTGACCGAGCTGGTCACCGTCACCGCGGTCACCGGCACCCGGCCCGACGGCGGCAAGGAGATCTCGGCGATCGCCATCCCGTCGGGGACGCCGGGCTTCAGCGTGGGCAAGCGGTACTCGAAGGTCGGCTGGAACGCCTCGGACACCCGCGAGCTGTCGTTCAGCGACTGCCGCGTGCCGGCGGAGAACCTGGTGGGGGAGCGCGGCCGCGGCTACGCGCAGTTCCTCTCCATCCTCGGCGAGGGCCGCATCGCGATCTCCGCGCTCGCCGTCGGGCTGGCGCAGGGGTGCGTCGACGAGTCGGTGAAGTACGCGGCGCAGCGGGAGGCGTTCGGGCAGCCGATCGGCCGCAACCAGGCGATCCAGTTCATGATCGCCGACATGGAGGTGCGCGCCTCCACCGCGCGGCTGGCCTACTACCGGGCGGCCGAGAAGATGCTGCGCGGCGAGCCGTACGCGCGGGAGGCCTCGATCGCCAAGCTGTACAGCTCCGAGGTGGCGATGGACAACGCCCGCTACGCCACCCAGGTGCACGGCGGCTACGGCTTCATGAACGAGTTCCCGGTGGGCCGCTTCTACCGCGACGCGAAGATCCTCGAGATCGGTGAGGGGACCAGCGAGGTGCAGCGGATGCTCATCGCCCGCGACCTCGGCGTCGGCTGAAGAAGGACCCCCTGCCCCCACCACTCGCAGGCTCGTGGCGGGACCCTGCAGGGGGCCGGTCTCCGGCGATCTCGCCGTGTCAGGCGTCCGCCCCGTGCGGCGGTCGGCACCGCGCAGCGACGTGCGGTCCCGTGGCCGGTCCCGGGGCTATGGTGCGCGCACCCGAGCCCAGGGGCACCCGGTCACGACGGGGACGACGGAGAGCGCGCATGTGCACGGAGCACACGGGCAGGGTGGCGCAGCAGGCCCGCGAGGGGACGAGGACCGGCTTCTCCCGGCGGACGGCGCTGGTGGGCGGGGCGGCCGCGGCCGTGACCGCTGCGCTGACCGGCACCGCTCGGGCCGAGGACCGGACACCGCGAGCCCCGAGCTGGGGCCGATGCGGCCTGTGCGACCTCACGCACCCGTTCACCACGAGCCTGCCGACGTACGTGCCGGGCGCGGGGCCCTCGCGCCGCACCGTCGTGACGATCGAGGCGAACGGCTACTACGCGCAGGAGTGGCGCCTCGTCGAGCACACCGGCACCCACGTCGACGCGCCGGGACACTTCACGCCGGGCGGTCGACTCGCGCCCGAGCTGCGGGTCGACGAGCTCGTCACGCACGCCGTCGTCGTCGACATCAGCACGCGCGCGGCGGACGAGCCCGACACGGTCGTGACGATCGACGACGTCCGCGCGCACGAGCGGCGCCACGGCCGCATCCCGGACGGCGCCGCCGTCCTCATGAACTCCGGCTGGGGGTCCAGGATCGGCGATCCGGTGGCCTACCGCGGCGCGGATGCGGCGGGGACGCTGCACTTCCCCGGCTTCGGTGCGGACACCTGCGAGTGGCTGCTGGAACACCGGCGCATCCGCAGCCTCGGCGTCGACACGCTGAGCCTCGACCCGGGCGTGTCCACGACCTTCGACACCCACCTCCTGCTCACCGGCGCCGACCGCTACGGGCTGGAGAACCTCGCGCACCTCGACCGCATCCCGCCCACGGGCGCGACGATCGTGGTCGGCCTCATCCCGTTCGAGGAGGGTTCGGGCGGCCCGGCCCGCGTCCTCGCCTCCTGGTGAGCCCCCCGGGCGCGCCCCGGACGCCCCGTCAGGCCGGGGTCGGCAGGTGCTCGGCGGCGATGCGCTGCGCCAGGCGCTCCAGCAGCGGGCCGGCCTCGGCCATGCAGCGCGCGGGGTCCGGCTCGAGGTCGGTGAGCGCGGCGGCGGCGTCGATGCCGGCCCCCCGCAGCGCCGCGTCCTCCAGGTCGCGCCGCCCGCAGACGGCGACCACCGCGGGGACGCCGGCCGCCCGGGCCCGGCGGGCGACGCCGACCGGCGCCTTGCCGCGCAGGCTCTGCTCGTCCAGCGACCCCTCACCCACCACGACCAGCTCGGCCCCGGCCACCAGCCGGTCGAAGCCGAGCAGGTCCAGCAGCAGGTCGATGCCGGGCCGCAGCTGAGCCCCGAGGACGGCGAGGGCCGCGAACCCCACCCCGCCGGCGGCGCCCGCGCCGGGCTCGTCGCGCAGGTCCCGGCCGGTGGCCTCGGCGACCGCGTCGGCCAGCCGGGCCAGGCAGCCGTCGAGGTGGATCACATCGTCACGGTCGGCACCCTTCTGCGGGCCGTAGACCGCCGCGGCGCCCGAGGGGCCGGTCAGCGGGTTGTCCACGTCGCAGGCGACGACCACCTCGGCGCCCCGCAGCGCGGCGGCGACCCCGCTGACGTCCACCCGGGCCAGCCGCTCCAGCCCCGCGCCGCCGGGCCCGACCGGTGCGCCGTCCGCGTCGAGCAGCTGCGCGCCGAGGGCCTGCAGCAGCCCGGCACCGCCGTCGGTCGTGGCGCTGCCGCCGATGCCGAGGACGACCCGGCGAGCGCCGGCGGCCAGGGCCGCGGCGACGACCTCACCGGTGCCGCGGCTGGTGGCGGTGCGGGGCGCGAACCGGCCCCCGGGCAGCCGGCCGAGCCCCGAGACGTCGGCCATCTCGACGACGGCGATGTCGCCGAGCCGGGCGTAGGCCGTCTGCACCGGCTCGCCGGTCGGGCCGGTCGCGGTGACGGGAACCTCCTCGTAGCCCGCGGCCAGCGCGGCGGCGAGGGTGCCGTCGCCGCCGTCGGCGACCGGCAGGCAGCTCACCTCGACGTCCGGCCGGCCGGCGGTGAGCCCGCGCGCGACCGCGGCGGCCACCTCCGGAGCGGTCAGCGATCCCTTGAACTTGTCCGGGGCGACGAGGACGCGAGGCATCCCGCGATCCTGTCAGGCCGTGACGTCGACCAGCACCTTGCCGACGGCGCCGTCCTCCACCGCGCGGTGCGCCTGCGCGGTCTCGGCCAGCGGGAAGACGTGCAGCGGCAGGCCGGCGTCCTCGCCGACCCGGACGGCGCCGTCGAGCACGGCGGCGTTGACGTCCTCGACGGCGATCGCCTTGGCGCGCTCGGGCTCGGTGTAGACGAGGACGAACTGCCAGCGCGCGTTGGGCACCATCTGCGCGCGGACGGGCACGGTCACCTCCGCGCCGCCGTCGTCGGCGTACATCGCCACGGCCCCGTGCAGGCCGATGACCTGCGCGTCGACGGCGGCGTTGGTGGCGGCGGAGACCTCGACGATCGCGTCCACGCCCTTCGGGGCGACCTTGCGCACCTCGGCGACGACGTCCTGCTCGCGGTAGTCGACCACGTGCGAGGCGCCGGCCGCGGCGGCCAGCTGCGCCTTGTGCGGGCTGCTGACCGTGGCGATCACCGTGGCGTCGGCCCAGTGGGCCAGCTGGATCGCGGCGTTGCCGACCGCACCGGCCCCGCCCTGCACGAGGACGGTGTGGCCGGTCAGCGCCCCGGGGCCGAGCCGGTCGGGCAGCGACTCGGCCACGGTCAGGCAGCGGTGCGCGGTGAGGAACGGGATGCCCAGGGCCGCGCCGAGCTCGAACCCGGGCCCGGCGCCGAGCAGCACGACCTGCCGCGCGGGGACGACGGTGTACTCGGCCGCCGTCCCGTGCGGGCGCTGCCAGGCCGCCTCCCAGACCCACACCCGCTCCCCGACCAGCACCGGGTCGACGCCCTCGCCGACGGCGTCGACGGTGCCGGAGCCGTCCTGGTCGGGCACCTGGCCGTCGGGGCCGGGGGGGTTGGTGCGCCGGGACTTCCAGTCGGTCGGGTTGACCCCGGAGTAGGCCAGCCGGACCCGCACCTCACCCGGGCCGGGTTCGGGGGTGGGGCGCTCGACCAGCTGCAGGACGTCGGGGTCGCCGTTCTCGGTGTAGACGATGGCTCGCACGGTCCCGTCCTACCCGGTCGCGCTCGGCCCCGCGCGGCGGCTCAGGCCAGGTTGAGCTGCCAGGAGACGCCGAAGCGGTCGTTCACCCAGCCGAACCGGCGGCTGAAGCCGTGGTCGCCGAGCTCCATGAGGACGGTGCCGCCCTCGGAGAGGCCGGCGAACAGCCGCTCGAGCTCGTTCTCCGACGCCGTCTCGACCCAGATGGAGAAGGACGGCGTGAAGGTGAAGTCGTGGACCGGCGGGCTGTCGAAGCAGCGGAAGACCTGCCCGGCGATCGAGAACGTGGCGCCCTGCACCGTGCCCTCGGTGCCGGGACCGTCCGCTCCCCACCGGTCGAGCTCGAGCACGCGTGCGTCGTCGAACAGCGACGTGTAGAGGTCGAGCGCCGGCCCCGCGTCGCCCTGGAACATGAGGAAGGGGATCACCTGCTTCGGCATGGGGGTCACCGTAGGGGGAGCTGCCGACGGGAACGATCAGCCCAGCCGGTCGGCGACCTCGGCCAGGTGGTCGTCGAGCACCCGGCCGAGGTCGGGCTCGCCTCCCGTCGCGACGACGAGCACCACCACCTCGTCCGAGCGCACCAGGCGGGTCTCGCCGACTGCCGGGGCCGGTCCGTGGACCTCGGTGCGGATGGTGACGCCGGTCCACCCCGACCCCGTCCAGCCGTCCACCGACCGGGCGGTCCGGGCACCCGGTCCGGGGTCTGCTGACGGCGGTGCCGACGCGCAGTCCGGCGCCTCGATCTCCGCCTGGTCGAGGATCGCCTCCGCCACCATCGGAGCCGACGTGGCCCAGGCGTAGGCGTACAGGGTCATCCCCTCGGCGGCGGCACCGACGGCCACCGGCTCCCCGAGGGCGGGGTCCAGGCGGGGTGCGCGGGTGCCCGGCGCCGTCGTGCAGAGCTGCCACGGTGGCGGGGGCGGGGCCACCGGCCGCAGACCGGGGACCGGCGCCGACAGCGCGGCCTCGAGGTCGGGCGGCTCGCCGGGGGAGGCGGTCCCCTCCACGGTCGCGGTGCAGGCGGTCAGGCCGAGGGCGACCGCGGTCGCACCCCACCTCCCCGTCCGCACCGCCGTCGGATACCCCGTGACCGAGGAGCACGCGGACCCCCGGCGTGCGGTTGCCGGTCGCCGTCCCGGCTGTTGGGGTTGGGAGGTGCTCGTCCCGCGCTCCGGCGCCCTGCCTGCGCCGGTGCGCCGGACCCTGCTCTACCGGCAGGTGACCGGGCACCTGCCGCCGCTGCTGCGGCCGCGCACCTTCACCGAGAAGCTGAACTGGCGGATCGCCTTCGACCGGCGGGAGCTGCTCGCGCCCACCTGCGACAAGCTGGCGATGAAGGAGCACGCCCGCACGGTCGCGCCGGGCCTGGTGCGCGTCCCGGAGACCCGCTGGGCCGGCACCGACGTCGGCGAGCTGGCCGACGTCGACCTGCCCGGCCACTGGGTGCTCAAGCCCAACCACTCCTGCATCCGCCGGCTGTTCGGCCGCGGTCCGGCCGACGTCGACGAGTTGCGCCGGCACACCGCGGGCTGGGTGGGGGAGCGGTACTGGCGCAAGAGCGAGGAGTGGGCCTACCGGCGGGCGCGGCCGTGCCTGCTGGTCGAGGAGTTCATCGGCGTCCCGGGCGTGGTGCCGGCCGACCTCAAGGTGCTCGTCGTCGGCGGGGAGCCCCGGCTGGTCGAGCTGCACACCGGCCGGGACCACCACCACGGCACCCGGCTCTACTCCCCGGAGTGGACGCCGCTGCCCTGGACGATCGGCTACCGGCCCGGCCCGGACGCCGACCCGCCCGAGCGCCTCGACGACCTGCTCAAGGCCGCCACGGCGCTCGCCGACGGCTTCGACATGCTGCGGGTCGACTGCTACGAGGTCGACGGCGAGCTGTGGTTCGGCGAGCTCACCCCGTATCCCGGCGCCGGGCTGTCCCCGCTCGAGCCGGACCTCGACGCGTGGCTGGGCGAGGCGTGGACCCTCCCGCCGCTCCGGCAGACCCGCGGCTGACCCGGCCCCTTCCAGGCCGCCCTGAGCCTGCGAAGGGTGGGGAGGAAGGGGGTCCTCTCTCAGACCGGGGTGATCGACAGGTCGAGGGCGCGGCGGCCCTCCTCGGAGCGGGCGGTGGCGATGCGCTCGGCCGAGGGGGTGCCGTACTCCGTCGTCCGCTGCCGGGCCGGGCGGCCGATCGCGGCGGCCACCGCCTCCAGCTCGGCGATGGTCTTCAGCGAGCCGTTGGTGCTGCCGGCCATCCGGCTGATCGTCTCCTCCATCAGCGTGCCGCCGAGGTCGTTGGCCCCGCCCTGCAGCACCGTCTGCGTGCCGGCGTCCCCGAGCTTGACCCAGGAGGTCTGGACGTTCGGGATGCGGCCGTGCAGCAGCAGCCGGGCGACGGCGTGCACCGCCCGGTTCTCCCGCACCGTCGGCCCGGGGCGGGCGACGCCGGCGAGGTAGATCGGCGAGCTGTGGTGCACGAAGGGCAGCAGCACGAACTCGGTGAAGCCGCCGGTCTCGTCCTGCACCCGCGCCAGCGTGCGCAGGTGCGCCACCCAGTGGGCGGGGGTGTCGACGTGGCCGTACATCATCGTCGACGTCGTCGGGATGCCCACCCGGTGTGCCGTCGTGATGATCTCCAGCCAGGTCGCCGTCGGCAGCTTGCCCTTGGTCAGCACCCAGCGGACGTCGTCGTCGAGGATCTCCGCCGCCGTCCCCGGGACGGAGTCCAGACCCGCTTCGCGAGCCGCCGTCAGGAAGTCGGCGAACGACAGCCCGGTGCGGGCCGCGCCGTTCACGATCTCCATCGGCGAGAAGGCGTGCAGGTGGATGCCGGGCTGCCGGCGCTTCACCTCGCGGGCGAGGTCGAGGTAGGCGGTGCCGGGCAGGTCCGGGTGGATGCCGCCCTGCATGCAGATCTCGGTGGCCCCGGCGGCCCACGCCCGGTCCACGCGCGTCCCGACCTCCTCGAGGGACAGCGTGTAGGCGTCGGCGTCGGTGCGCCGCTGGGCGAAGGCGCAGAACCGGCAGCCGGTGTAGCAGACGTTGGTGAAGTTGATGTTCCGGTTGACGACGTAGGTGACGTCGTCGCCGACCGTGTCCCGACGGACGGCGTCGGCCAGCGCGCACAGCGCGTCGAGGTCCGGGCCGTCCGCGCCGAGCAGCGCCAGGTACTCGGCGTCGGTCAGCCCCGCCGGGTCGGCCTCGGCGCGCCGCAGGGCGGCGTGCACCGCCGGGTCGCCGGCGGCGAGCGCGGTCGAGCGCCCGTCGCGGGCGCTCTGGGTGCGCGTGCGCAGCTCGGCCCAGTCGCCGTAGACGGCGTCGAAGTCGCTGCGCCGGTCGCCGGTGCGCCCGGTGGTGTCGACCTCGACGTGCAGGTCGGTGCGTCCGGACGACGTCCACGCCTCGTCCGGCTCCTGCCACGGCAGCCCGGCCGGCACGCGGCCCTCGACCGCCAGCCCGTCGGGGCCGGCCAGCGCGGTCACGTGCGGGCGCACCCGCGGGTCCAGCCACGGCTCGGGGGAGAGCACGTAGGGCGGTTGGGCGGCCAGCCGCTCCCGCAGCTCGAACCCGGCCTCGGCGCTGAGCGCGGCCAGCTTGTCGGTGTTGGGCCACGGGCGCTCGGGGTTGACGTGGTCGGGCGTCAGCGGGGAGACGCCGCCCCAGTCGTCGACGCCTGCGCGCAGCAGCAGGCCCAGCTCGGTGGAGTCGCTCAGGTTCGGCGGCGCCTGCACGCGCGCCCTGGGCCCGAGCAGCAGCCGGGTGACGGCGACCGCGGCCACGTACTCCTGCAGCTCCAGGTCGCACGAGCCGGCCATCGCCGTCCGCGGCTTGGCCCGGAAGTTCTGGACGATGACCTCCTGCACGTGCCCGTGCCGCTGCGCCGCGGCCCGGATCTGCAGGACGGCGTCCACCCGCTCGGCGTAGCTCTCCCCGATGCCGAGCAGCACGCCGGTGGTGAAGGGGACGGCGGAGCGCCCGGCGTCCTCGAGCACGCGCAGCCGGACGGCGGGCTCCTTGTCCGGCGAGCCGAAGTGCGGGCCGCCCGGCTCCGACCACAGCCGGGTCGCGGTGGTCTCGAGCATCATCCCCATGGACGCGGACACGGGCTTGAGCCGCTGGATCTCCTCCCAGCTCAGCACGCCGGGGTTGAGGTGGGGCAGCAGCCCGGTCTCCTCCAGCACCCGGATCGCCATGGCGCGCAGGTAGCCCAGCGTGGAGTCGAAGCCGTGCGCCTCGAGCCACTCGGCCGCGACCGGCCACCGGTCCTCGGGCCGGTCGCCGAGGGTGAACAGCGCCTCCTTGCAGCCCAGCGCCGCGCCGGCCCGGGCGATGCCGAGCACCTCGTCGGGGGAGAGGTACGGCGCCTTCCCCTCCTGGCGCAGCCGGCCGGGCGTCGTCACGAAGGTGCAGTAGTGGCAGCGGTCGCGGCACAGGTGGGTGAGCGGGATGAACACCTTGCGGCTGTAGGTGACCACGCCCGGCCGCCCGGCCGAGGCGAGCCCCGCGTCGCGGACCCGGCCGGCCGCGGTGAGCAGCCGGTCCAGCGGGTCACCCTCACCCAGGCCGCGCGCGTGCAGCAGCGTCTCGGCCTCGACGGCGTCGAGGGTCACGCCGCGTTCGGCACGGGCCAGGGCGCGGCGGACGGCGGACTCCGAGGGGTTCAGCGGCTCGCTCATCGGTCCCGACGCTAGTTGACGGACCCGCTCGCCCCCCACCGCCGGCCGTGCCTCCCGACGATCATGGAGCTGCGGTGGAGACACGCCCAGTCCACCCGGCCTGTCGCCACCCGGACTCCATGATCGTCGGTGCGACGGGATGGGCACCGTGGAGCAGGGGAACGTGCGGGGTGGGCACCGCGGGCCCGGGGGTCCTCGCTCAGAGGTCGCGGCGGGAGAAGGCGAGTGCGGCCAGCCCCCACACCATCGCCACCCACACGACCGTCCACGCCAGGTACGCCACGGTGAGCGGGGCCTCGCTGAGGAAGGGGAAGCCCTCCAGCTCCACGCCGAACTGGGCGAGCGCCGAGGGGTCCTGGAGCGAGTGCATGGCACCGCGCCACAGCCCGTCGGTGGGCAGCAGGATGCGCGACACCGTGCCGACCCGGGCGACGCCGTCGTTGCCGAGCGCCTGGCCGATGCCGCCGACGACGCCGGCGATCCAGGTCGCGCCGAACAGCCCGACGGCCACCACGCCGGATGCCATGGGGGACACGACGGTCGACAGCAGCAGGCCCAGCGTCAGCAGCACCGTGGTCTGCCCGGCCAGCAAGGTCAGCGCACCGACCACGTCCGGCGGCCAGTAGCCGACGGTCAGCTGGACGACGAGGCACTGCGCCAGGCCGGCCAGGACGACGAACCCGCTGCCGAAGACCGCCAGCCCCAGCCACTTGCCGAGCAGCACCGTGGAGCGGCGCACCGGCCGGGCGAGCATCGTCAGGGAGATGCCGCTCTCCACCTCGCCGGAGAGCGTGGGGCCGGCGAGGAACGCCGTCCCCAGGGCCGCGATCAGGCTCATCCCGAACATGACGAGGTTGAGCAGCTGCGAGGCCACCAGCCGGGCCTGGCCGCTGGTCAGCGTCCCGAGGTCGGTCTCGACGCCGGCCAGCCGCGAGAAGCCCCAGGCGGACAGCCCCAGCAGCGCGGCGGTGAGGGCGGCGAGCGCCCACAGCACCCGCCGCCGGGAGGCCTCCCGCAGGGTGAGCCCGGCGACGGTGAGCACGGTCCGCGCGGTCACGACCGGTCCCCGGAGCCGGCCCGCAGGATGCCGAGCAGGCGTTCCTCCAGGCTGATCCGCGCCGGCTCCACCGCGTGCACCCGCACGCCGAGGGCGACCAGGTCGGCCACCAGGTCCGGCACGGTCGTCCCGTCGTCCTCGGCCGGCAGCCCGACGGTGAACCACTCGCCCTCGCGCTCGACCGGTCCGGCCGCGGCCAGTCGCGCCTGCCCGTCGGGACCGACCGAGCCCAGGTGCAGCCGCACCTCGCGGCGGCCCAGCAGCTCGGCCAGCGTGCCCGAGGCGGCGACGGTGCCGCGGTCGAGGACGACCACCCGGTCGCACACCCGCTCCACCTCGCCGATGAGGTGGGAGTTCAGCAGCACCGCCACGCCGCGCTCCCGGAGCGAGAGCACCACGTCGCGCACGTCGGCCCGGCCCAGCGGGTCGAGGGCGCTGGTCGGCTCGTCGAGCACCACCAGCTCGGGGCGGGCCACCAGCGCCACGGCCAGGCCCAGCCGCTGCTGCATGCCCTTGGAGAAGCCCCCGACCCGGTCCCCGGCGCGGGTGGCCAGCCCGACCAGCTCCAGGCAGCCCTGCCGCTCGTCCTCCGGGACGTCGGCACCGGCCAGCCGGACGTGCAGCTCGAGCACCTCGGCCGCGGTCAGCCAGGGCTGGTAGCGGAACAGCTCGGGCAGGTAGCCCACCCGGGCGCGGGCGGCCGGGTCGCTGCCGGGCCGGCCCAGCACCATGACCTCACCGGCGTCGGGCCGGACCAGCCCCAGCAGCATCTTGATCACCGTGGTCTTGCCGGCACCGTTCGGCCCGAGCAGGCCCACCACCTCACCGCGGCCCACCGACAGCGAGACGCCGTCGACCGCGGTGCGCCGTCCGTACCGCTTGCGCAGGCCGTCGCACCACAGGGCCGGGGACGGCGGCAGGTCGCGGACCAGTTGCGCCGCGGCCCGGACGGCGGGGTCGCCGGGGCCGGCGACCGCGGGTGCGTCGGCCGATCTCACCCCAGGTCCCCGGCGACGTCGAGCACCTCGTCGGTGCCGAGCGCGCCGCCGACCAGGGTGACGACGCCGTCGTCGACCCAGACCACGGCCGCCAGGGCCTGGTCGCGGGACTCGAGCACGGTGGCGGGCAGCCCGTCGACCTCCGACTGCGAGGTCTCCACCAGGTCCCTCGGCACCGGGATCGGCAGGGTCGAGCCGTCGGCGGTGAAGGTCCGCAGCTGGGCCGCCACGTCGTCGGGCAGGCCCGGCAGCGAGAGCAGGAAGTCGCGGACGGTCTCGAACGGGACACCGGACGAGGACGCCGAGGGCGCCACCGCGCGGCCGACCACGAGCGTGGGCATCCCGGAGGCCTGCGACCAGACCGCGGCGACCCCCGGACCGGCGGTGAGCCGCACCTGGCTGCCGTCGAGACCCGGCGGCACGGGCGGCAGGGGCTGCCCGGTCGCCGCCGCGGCCTCGGCGGCCTTGGCGGCCGAGAAGGTGAAGACGCCGCTCAGCTCGCCGACCACCTGGTACGTCGGGTCGCCCTCCACGCCCTCGGGCAGGGCGGCCACCTCGGGGACGTCCAGCCCGCTCTCGGCGCGGGCGGTCGCGGCGTCGGGCACCGCGTGCGGGCCGTCGTCCCCGGTGAGCTCGACGTCGCCGTAGGCGGTCAGGTCGGGCAGCGCCACGAGGTCGGCGGTGCTGACCTCGAGCGGGGCGACCTGCTCGGTGCGGAAGATCGGCAGCCAGTCGTTCGCCGCGGCGACGCCGGCGCCGGAGAGGACGACGACGGAGGCGAGCACGGCCGCGGCCGGGCGGTGCAGCCACCCGCCGCGTCGGCGGGCCGGCGCGGGTGCGGGCGTCGCGGCCCGGGCGGGCAGCGCCGACGACAGCCGCTGCCACGCGGCCGCGGGGTCGGGGTGCGCCGCGCCGTCGGAGCGCAGCGCGGCGCCCACGGCCACGGCGTCCGCCCGCACGGCGGCCAGGCCGGTGAGGCACACGGGGCAGTCGGCGACGTGCTGCCGGTCGGCGTCGGAGACCCCGGCCGGCTCGTCGACCAGGCGGCGCAGCACGCCCTCAGTCGGATGACGCATGGTGGTCCAGCTCCTTCCGCAGCGCGGACTCGGCGCGCCGCACGGTCGTGCCGACGCTCCCGGGGGACAGGTCGAGGGCCGCCGCGACGTCGGCGTAGCCCATGCCGCTGTGCCGCAGCACGAGGGCCACGGCCTGCTTGCGGGGCAGCCGGGCGAGCGCGGCCCGCACCCGGCGGCGTTCCTCGAGGGTCACGACGGCGTCGGCCACGTCGGGCACGACGACGTCGTCCACCGCGGCGGCGGTCTCCTCGCGGGACGCGCGGCGCCGTCCCGAGCGGAGCAGGTTCAGCGCGGTGTGGGCCGCGGCGACCGAGAGCCAGCCGCGGGCCTCACCGGCCGGTACCGACGAGCGGGCGAAGGACAGGAACACGTCCTGCGCGACGTCCTCGGCGGAGTCCCGCGACCCGAGCACCCGGGCGGCCACGCCGACGACCCGCGGGTACTCCGCGCGGAACACCTCGCCGAGGTCGGCGCGCACGGGCCCGGAGGCCGCTCGCGGTACCGCTCCGCCGTCGGTCCCCCCGACCCGGCCCGTCGCGCCCCGGTGGGCCGCGCCCGGGAGCGCCAGCACGGCCTCGGGTCGCGCGGATCGAACGAGCTCCATGTCCCTACAGCACCGCCCGGGGCCGAGATGTGACACCCGCCGAGGATGCCTGCCCATGGGCCCCTGCAGGGGGAAGGACCCCGTCCTCCCCACCCCTCGCATGCTCGGGGCGGGACCCGTGACGGGGCCGGCGAGCGGCGAGGGCAGGGAGTCCCCTGTCAGGCCCGTCCGGCGGGCTGCCCGGTCGCGTCGACGTAGCGGCCGCGCAGCCGCACCAGCGGAGCGCCCCCCGGGGCCAGCACCGGGACGTCGGCGACCTCCAGCAGCGCCAGCACGTGGTCGCCGGCCACGACCAGCCGCTCCAGCCGGCAGTCCAGTGCCGCCAGACCGCCCTCGAGCAGGATCGCCCCGCTCCCCTCGGCCCGCCGCCAGGGCACCGACTCGAGCAGGTGGCGGGCGCTGGGCCGCCCGGCCGAGGAGAACCGGCTGGCCACGATGGCGTGCTCGGCGGCCAGCACGGTCAGCCCGCAGCTGCCCACCTCCTCCAGCACCTCGGCCGGGTAGCCGCCCGCGGAGAGGCCGACGGCGACCAGCGGCGGCTGCGCCGACACGCTCATCACCGAGGAGACCGTGGTGCCGACGTCGTCGATGTCGTCGCGGACGGTCAGCAGGCACACCCCGGCGGCGTACTGGCGGAGGGCCTCGGCGAACGTGGCGGGGTCGACCGGCATGGCGGCCAGTCGACCACACCCCGCCGGCCCGGGAGCACGGACGCCGAGGCCCCGCCCGACCCGGGCCGAGCCGACCGCGCTGCACGGCGCGTACCGGCCGACGACGATGGCCCGATGAGCGACGCGGGGACCCGTGGGTTCGACGTGGTGGTCCTCGGCGGCGGGCCGACGGGGGAGAACGTCGCCGACGTCGTCGTCCGCGGTGGGCTGACCGCGGCGCTGGTCGAGGCCGAGCTGGTCGGCGGGGAGTGCTCGTACTGGGCGTGCATGCCCAGCAAGGCGCTGCTGCGCGGCTCCGGGGTGCTGGCCGCCGCTCGCGCCGTGGACGGCGCCCGCCAGGCGGTCACCGGCGAGCAGGACGTCGCGGCGACCCTGGCCCGCCGCGACTCCTTCGCCTCGAACTGGGACGACACCGGCCAGGAGAAGTGGGTCCGCGGCGCCGGCATCGAGCTGGTCCGCGGGGTCGGCCGGCTCGACGGCGAGCGCGCCGTCGTCGTGACCGGCCCGGACGGCGGGACGGTACGGCTCACCGCCCGCTCCGCGGTCGCCGTCTGCACCGGGTCGGCCGCCGTCGTGCCGCCGATCGAGGGGCTGCGCGACGTCGACCCGTGGACGTCGCGGGAGGCGACCAGCGCCGATCAGGTGCCCGGCCGGCTGCTCGTCATCGGCGGTGGCTACGTCGGCTGCGAGATGGCGACGGCCTGGGCGGCGCTCGGGGCGCAGGTCACCGTGCTGCAGCGCGGCGAGCGTCTGCTGGCCGAGCTGGAGCCCGAGGCCGGCGACGCCGTGGCCGCGTCGCTGCGCGACCTCGGCGTGGGCGTCCGGCTCGGCACGGAGGTGAGCGCGGCCCGCCGCGAGGGCGGTGAGGTGGTCCTGACCACCGGCGCCGGCGAGCTGCGCGGGGACGAGGTGCTCGTCGCCACCGGACGCCGGGCGCGCACCGACGACCTCGGGGTCGACACCGTCGGGCTGGAGCCGGGGCGCCACCTGGACGTCGACGACACGCTGCAGGTCCGCGGGATCCCGTGGCTGTACGGCGTGGGCGACGTCAACGGCCGCCGTCAGCTCACCCACATGGGCAAGTACCAGGCCCGGCAGGCCGGCGCGGCGATCGTGGCCCGCGCCCGCGGCGGGCACGCCTCGGACGCCGACTGGGCGCCCACCGCGGCCACCGCCGACCGGCTGGCCACGCCCTCGGTGGTCTTCACCGACCCGCAGGTGGCCGCCGTCGGGCTGACCCGCGCCCGCGCGCAGGCGGAGGGTGTGCCGCACAGGGTGGTCACCCACCCGATCGGCTCGGTCGCCGGCGCCGCGCTGCACGCCGACGGCTACACCGGGACGGCGGTGGCGCTGGTCGACCCGGAGCGCGAGGTGCTGCTCGGCGTCACCTTCGTCGGGCCCGACGTGGGGGAGCTGCTGCACGCGGCGACCATCGCGATCGTCGGGGAGGTGCCGATCGCCCGGCTGTGGCACGCCGTCCCGTCCTACCCGACGGTCAGCGAGGTCTGGCTGCGTCTGCTCGAGGCCTACCGCGGGTGAAGGACCACCCGCCTCCACGCCTCGTAGGAAGGACCCCGTCCTCCCCACCCTTCGCAGGCGCAGGCGCAGGGCGGGACCCGGGCCGGGGCCGGCGGGACCCTGGAGGGTGGCCGTCAGGTCAGGTCCAGCAGCAGCAGGCTGTAGGCGGCCAGGCTCGGCCCGTCGGTGAACCGGCCGTCACGGACCATCGCCCGCAGCTCGGCCTCGCCGACGAAGGCCGAGCGCATGTCGGCCTCGGTCGCCTCCCGCGCGGTCGGCCCCTGCGTCAGGTCGGTGGCCAGCCAGACGTCGAACTCCTGCGTGGACAGCCCCGGCGCGAGGTCCAGGTGCCCGAGGTGGCGCAGGGACCCGGCGCGCAGGCCGGTCTCCTCGGCCAGCTCGGCGCGGGCCAGCTCCTCGGCCGACCCGTCCGACCCCGCCGTCCAGGTGCCCTGCGGGAACTCCCAGGCCCGGCGGCCGACCGGGTGGCGGAACTGCTCGACCAGCCAGAAGCCGTTCCGCTCGTACGGCAGCACGAGCGCGAAGTCCGGCTTCTCGACCATGCCGTAGACCCCGGTGCTGCCGTCGGCGCGCTCCACCGCGTCCTCCCGCACCCGGATCCACGGGTTGCGGTAGACCTCCCTGCTGCCCGTCGTCCGCACGCTCGCAGCCTCTCAGGGCGGACGCGTGTGCGCCGGGTCACCGTGCTGGAGTGGAGGTGTGCAGCTCGGACCCTCCCGCACCTCCTGGCGGCGCTACGTCGCCCTCGGCGACTCCTTCACCGAGGGGCTGGCCGATCCCGATCCGCAGCGTCCCGGCGAGTTCCGCGGCTGGGCCGACCGGCTGGCTGAGCACCTGGCGGCCGCGGCCGACGGCGCGGTCGAGTACGCCAACCTGGCCATCCGCGGCCGGCTGCTCGGCCAGGTGCTCGCCGAGCAGGTGCCGGTCGCGCTGGCCGCCGAGCCGGACCTGGTGAGCCTGGTCGCCGGCGGCAACGACCTGCTGCGCCCCGGCGCCGACCCCGACCGGCTGGTCGCCGAGCTGGAGGACGCCGTCGCCCGCTTCCGCGCCGCCGGGGCCGACGTGCTGCTGGCGACGGGTGTGGACCCGCGGCAGACGCCGATCATCCGGCGCACCCGCGGGCGGGTCGCGGTCTTCAACGCCTCGCTGTGGTCGATGGCGGCCCGGCACGGCGCCGTCGTCCTCGACCAGTGGGGCGCCGGGTGGGTGCAGGACTGGCGGATGTGGGACAGCGACCGCATCCACCTCACCGCCGAGGGCCACCGGCGGACGGCGCTGGCCGCCGCCACCGCGCTCGGCCTGCGGGTGGACGACGACTGGCGCACCCCGCTGCCGCCGCAGCCGCCGCGCGCGCTGCGGGCGGCCCTGGCCGAGGAGGCGGCGTGGGTGCGCGGGTTCGTCGCGCCGTGGATCGGCCGGCGGCTGCGCGGCCGGTCCTCGGGGGACGGCCGCGCCGCCAAGCGGCCGGTGCCGCTGGCGCTGCCGCGCGGCTGACGGGCCCCGTCCTCACGGCGAGTCCCGGGGGCCGGGCGCCGTCGGGCCGACGGCGCGAACCGGCCGTGGTCGGGGGAGCGCCCCTAGTCCGTGTCGAGCCGGCGGTCCTCGGTGGGCATGCCCTCGGCGATGAGCTCGTCGAGCGTCATCGCCCGGGTGGTCGGCGGCTTCGGAGCGGGCACCGGCGGCAGCCCGGAGGTGACGACGGCCTCGCCGTCCAGCACGTCCTGCACGGTGACCTCACCGGGCGGCAGGGTGCCGGTCAGGTCGACGTCCCCGGTGCTGGGGATGGTGGCGGGCAGCGGCGCCGGCCGGCCGAAGGCGTAGCCCTGGGCCATCTCGCAACCGTGCTCGCGCAGCCAGTCGGCCTGGTCGAGGTCCTCGATGCCCTCGGCGATGACCTGCAGGCCCATGCCCAGGCCCAGCTGCACCAGGCCCTGCACGAGCGCGGCGGTCGAGGGCTCGGTGACCACGTCGGCGACGAAGGAGCGGTCGATCTTCACGGTGTGGATGGGCAGCCGGTGCAGCGCGGTGATCGCCGAGTAGCCGGTGCCGAAGTCGTCGAGGGCGAGGGTGACGCCGGCGTCGGTGACCTCGGAGACCGCCTGCAGCGTGGCGTCCGCCGCGAACAGCGCCGTCGACTCGGTGATCTCCAGCTCCAGCCGCTCCGGCGGCAGCCCGGACTCGGCCAGCGCGTCGGTGACCAGCTCGGCGAAGCCGGGCTCGGCGAGGTGCCGGGCGGAGATGTTGACGTG
The DNA here is from genome assembly GCF_054050595.1 of Geodermatophilus sp. SYSU D00779. Classification (NCBI taxonomy): domain Bacteria; kingdom Bacillati; phylum Actinomycetota; class Actinomycetes; order Geodermatophilales; family Geodermatophilaceae; genus Geodermatophilus; species Geodermatophilus sp. SYSU D00779. The sequence goes on along the minus strand of NZ_JBJGZQ010000038.1, from coordinate 6,048 downwards.
CACCCGCAGGCCGGCCGGCCAGCCGGCGGCGTCGAAGCAGGCCTGGCGGAGCACCCACTCGCCCAGCCGGGAGGTGAGCCGGTTGTCCTCCGCGGCGGTGAGGAAGGCCCCCGGCGGCAGCAGCCCGCGGGTGGGGTGCTGCCAGCGGATGAGCGCCTCGTAGCCGAGCAGCGTCTCGTCGTGCAGCGACACGATCGGCTGGTAGAAGAGCCGCAGCTCGTCGGACTCCAGGGCGTTGCGCAGGTCGGCCTCCAGCTGCAGCTGGTCGACCTCGCTGTCGGACAGCCCGCCGTCGTGCACCTCGATGCGGGCGCGGCTGCCGTCGGCCTTGGCGCGGGCGAGCGCGGCGTGCGCCTGCCGCAGCAGGTCGTCGGAGGCGACGTCGGAGCCGAGGGTCAGGCCGACGCTGGCCGAGAGCACGATCTCGCGCTTGCCGATGAGGAACGGGTCGTCGAGCACGCCGAGCAGCCGGTCGGCCATGGTGCGCAGCCCGTCGAGGTCCTCGACGTCCTCGGCGAGGATGAGGAACTCGTCGCCGCCCAGCCGGACGGGGGTGTCCTCGACGCGGGTGCTCCAGCGCAGCCGCTCGGCGACCTGGATGAGCAGCTGGTCGCCGGCCTCGTTGCCGAGGACGTCGTTGACCGCCTGGAACCGGTCGAGGTTGAGGTGGACCAGCCCCACCTGCAGCCCGCGGCGGCGGGAGAGCGCGAGGGCGTGGTTGAGCCGGTCGTTGAGGGCTCGCCGGTTGGGCAGGCCGGTCAGCGGGTCGGTGAAGGCCCGCCGGACCAGGTCCTCCTCGGCGCGGCGGCGGTCGGTCACGTCGACCAGCGAGAGGACGACGAACTGCGGCGTCCCCGCGCTGGTGTGGACGACCTCGTGCGACTGGGTGGCCCACAGCTCCGTGCCGTCGGCGCGGCGCAGCCGTCGTTCGCCGTCGACGCGCAGCCACGGGTCCAGCGGGCCGTCGCCGCGGTCGGGCACCGGCGCCTCGTCGGGGTGGGCGAGCAGGTCGACGTGCCGGCCGACCATGTCCTCGGGCGTGCGGCCGGTCAGGGCGCACAGCGCGTCGTTGACGACGAGCAGGTGGCCGTCGAGGTCGACGAGGGCCTTGGGGATGGGCGCGGCGACGAACAGGGCGCGGAAGAGTTGTCCGCGGTCGGCCAGCAGGGTGTCGATCGCGCGGAGCCTCGAGCCGGCGGCGGCGCCGGCGGTCCCCTCCTGGGGACGCGACACGTCGGGGGCGCTCAGGTTCACCCGGACAGCCTGCGGGACCGGATCCCTCCAGGCCGGGAACCCGTGGACGGAGAGTCGTGGTCGATCGGTCACACACCGTCACATCACGTGCACGGTGTGGCAGGTGGGGCTGCTGGGACGCCTGGGGGAACGCCTGCCGGGGTGGTGCCGCCCGCCGTCGGGAACAGGCGCGGGGTCCCCGGTGCTCGACCGCAGCAGAGCGACGAGGGGTGAGGGTGATGGAGAAGCGGATCGGGTTCCTGTCCTTCGGGCACTGGCAGCCGATCGCGGGCTCGCAGGTGCGGACCGGCCGGGACGCGCTCGTGCAGAGCCTGGAGCTGGCGGTCGCGGCCGAGGAGGTCGGGCTCGACGGCGCCTACGTGCGGGTGCACCACTTCGCCCGGCAGCTGGCCTCGCCGTTCCCCCTGCTGGCCGCCATGGCCGCGCGCACCCGCCGGATCGAGGTCGGCACCGGCGTGGTCGACATGCGCTACGAGAACCCGCTGTACATGGCCGAGGAGGCGGCGGCGACCGACCTGCTCAGCGACGGCCGGCTGCAGCTGGGCGTCAGCCGGGGGTCACCCGAGACGGCGCTGCGCGGCTCCGAGGCCTTCGGCTACGTGCCGCCGGAGGGCTCGACGGACGCCGACCTCGCCCGGCAGAAGACCGCGCTGTTCCTGGCGGCGGTCCGGGGTGAGCGGCTGGTCGACGCCGACCCGCGGATGACCGGCGGCATGCCCGGCAAGCTGGCGGTCCAGCCGCAGTCGCCGGGTCTGGCCGAGCGCATCTGGTGGGGTGCGGGCACGCGGGCGACGGGGGAGTGGGCCGCGCGTCAGGGGCTGAACCTGATGAGCTCCACGCTGCTCAGCGAGGACACCGGCGTCCCCTTCGACGAGCTGCAGGCCGACCAGATCGCCCGGTACCGCGCCGCCTGGGCCGAGGCCGGCTGGGAGCGGACGCCGCGGGTGTCGGTGAGCCGCAGCGTCCTGCCGATCACCAGCGACCTCGACCGGCAGTACTTCGGCGAGCGCTCGGGGGAGGACCAGGTGGGCCTGCTCGAGGGCGTGCGCGCCCGCTTCGGCAAGAGCTACGTCGGCGAGCCCGACCAGCTGGCCGAGGAGCTGGCGAAGGACGCCGCCGTCCGCGAGGCCGACACCCTGCTGCTGACCGTGCCCAACATGCTCGGCGTCGAGTACAACGCCCGGCTGCTGGAGACGATCGCCCGCCACGTCGCCCCGGCCATCGGCTGGGTGCACCCGGACCGGCGCAGCCGCTGACCGTCGCGGCGACCGGCGCCGAGGAGTTCCCGCACCGCTTCCGACGGTGAGCGGCTCGCCGCTATCCTCGCGAGCAGTCTCGTGGAGGTACGCCGCGTCCGCTCTCGGTGGAGGCCGTGTGAAGACGCCCGAGATGCGCCTGGCACGTTGGCTGGACCTGCTGGGTGAGCTCCTCCGACAGCCGTTGGTCGAGTTGCCGATCGACGCGATCAACGCCGAACTGCTCGCCACGTTCGAGGCCCACGGCGCCGCTCTGCACTGCCGCGCCCCTGACGGCCTGCACTCGCTCCGTGCCTGGCCCAGAGACCTGTGCGAGGCGCGGGTGGAGGGGCTCAGGGCCGCCGCCGACACCCTGCCCATCGCCCTGTGGTACCGGACCACCCGATCCCCCGCGCCCTTCACCTCCGGTCGGGTGCCCCGCGCCATCGCCGATGAGCGGTGCGTGCAGGCGTGGGTGGAGACCAGCCGCCCCTACGGGGTCACCGAGCTGCTCTGCCTCCCGCTGCAGGTGGCGGCCGACGAACACCGCATCTTCGTCGCCGGTCGGCCCGACCGGGACTTCAGCGACGCCGACCTGGAGTTGGCGCGGATGGTGCAACCCGTGCTGATCGGCCTGGACCGACAGGTCACCCAACTGCTGCGGTGGCGGTCCCGCGACGACCGGGCCCTCGCCGATGCCGTCCGACGGGCGGCCGTCGACGAGACCCGGCTGACCGGTCGTGAGCTGGCGGTCCTGGAGCTGCTCGCCGAGAGCCTGAGCGCGGCGGCCATCAGCCGGCGCCTGGGCATCGGGGTCCGGACCGTCAACACCCACCTCGAGAACCTGTACCGCAAGCTCGGCACGAGGGACCGGCTCGCCACGGTCCTGCGCGCGCAACGCTGCGGCCTCCTCGCGGGCCAGGGTCCCGGCGCCTGAGCGGCGCAGCTCGTCTCCACCGGCGACCCGGTGCGGTCGTCCCAGGCCGTTCCGCCGTGCGGTCCACCGGGCGGCTGCACGGTCGTCGGGAGCGGTGCGGTCGACGACGTCGCCACGCCGACTCGGCGGCTCTCCTCGACCGTCGGGGACGGGCCACGGACGGGTGCACCGCGCTCGCACCGAGGACCACGGGCCCTGGACCAATGCCCTCGGTACTCCTTCCGATACCGGGCTCGCCGTCCTCCTGCCAGCGTTCAGCGGGAGAGCTGATCACCGATGCGCTCCACCTGTCAGCGCCGGCCGACGAGGCCGCTCACGGGGGACGCCGCCGTGACGACGACCGGCCGGTGCGGATCCCGGTGATCGACGTGAGCCGATGCAGGAGGACGGTGCCGCGACTCGTGGCACCGCAGTGAGGTCTCCAGGAGGAGGATCGACATGAGCACCGGGACCAGGAGGACCAGGCGGGACCTGGCGATCGGCTGCACGGGTGCGCTGGCCGTGGCGGTGTGCGGCGTCGCCGGTGCCGCCCAGGCGGACGCGAACACCACGTCGGTCTGGAAGGACGGGGACACGCTGCGCGTCTCGGCCGACTACAACGTGGAGAACGAGATCACGGTCGAGAAGCAGCTCGCCGACTTCTTCGTCACCGACCTGCTCGACACGGTCAGCCCCGGCGCGGGGTGCACGGCTGTCGTCCCCCCGAACCCCAACATGGTCCGCTGCTCGGCAGCCGGGATCACCCGCGTCCTCGTCGAGGCGAGGGACCGCGACGACATGGTCGACGTCAGTGCGGCGTCCACGCCCGCCACGCTCAGGGGCGGCTCGGGTGCGGACACCCTCATGGGCAGCTCGTACGACGACCGGATCGAGGGCGGCAGCGGCGACGACCCGATGCTCAACGGTGACGCGGGCAGGGACCGCACGTTCGGTGGCGACGGCCACGACACGCTCAACACCGGGGACGGCGACGACTACGGCGAGGGTGGCTACGGCGACGACATCCTCCGCGGTGGCGACGACGCGGGTGGCGTGTTCGGCAACGACCACCTCATCGGCGGCTCCGGACGGGACACCTTCGACGGCGGCCCAGGCGACGACCGCCTGGAGGGTGGCGGGGACGGGGACACCCTCAACGGTGACCCCGGCGACGACCGGGTGCAGGGCGGCGGTGGCGGGGACACCCTCGACGGTGGCCCCGGCGACGACCGGATGCAGGGTGGCGGTGGCGGGGACACCTTCAGCGGCGGCCCCGGCAACGACCGTCTCGAGGGTGGCGAGGACAGGGACACGATCAACGGCGACGACAACGACGACCACCTCATCGGAGGCCCCGCCAGGGACCACCTCAACGGTGGCAACGGCACGGACAGGTGCCAGAACGGCAACGACACGAAGGTGAACTGCGAGCTCTGACCGAGCTGGTCCCCAGGCGGCCGGGGGACGGCGAGAACCCGGCCCGAGCAGCGGGCTCCAGCATCCCGGCCGGGGTGCTCGAGCCCGCTGCTGCGCGTCGGTGACCAGTCCGCGGTGGGCGACGTCGGGATCGCCCAGGCGTCCCCGACGTCCCCTCGGCCCTCGTCGGACGCTGGATGAGAGAGCACCCGTTCGGTGACCCCGTGCCGATGTCGGGAACGGCGTTCCCGCACAGAGCGCGCCCGGCAGGGATCGAACCTGCGACCAAGTGCTTAGAAGGCACCTGCTCTATCCGCTGAGCTACGGGCGCTCGCCCCCGATCATCGCACTCGCGCCGTCCTGGTCCGATCGGCGCGGCGAGGTCGGGTCCGTCTCGCGCCGTCCTGGTCCGATCGGCGCGGCGAGGTCGGGTCCGTCATGCCCTCCAGTCGAGCGGCCGGGCCGGACACCCACGCGTTGCCCGTCCACAGAGCGCCGGGTCGTCCACAGATCGCTCTCCCACGCTCTGCGTGGGTCCACGGCGGACCAGGGTCCTCGGTGCACCGGCACCTCGCCGGTTCCCGCCGGATCAGGCGGACAGCCCCTGAGGAGCACAGTGAACGACACCCACGTCACCGTCGTCGGCAACGTCGTCGACCCGCCCCGCCGCGTCAGCCTGGAGAACGGCGCGGTCACCAACTTCCGCCTGGCCTCGACCGCGCGTCGCTTCGACCCCCAGACCCAGGAGTTCGTCGACGCCGGCACCTTCTGGGTCGACGTCGAGTGCTGGAACGACCTGTCCGGCAACGTCTCGGGCAGCGTCAGCAAGGGCGATCCGGTCATCGTCCAGGGCACCCTGACCACGCACAGCTGAGAGGGCGGGAACGGTCGGCGCAGCACGCCCCGCATCCGCGCCGCCGCGGTCGGCCACAACCTGGCCCGCGGCGTCGGGGTGTTCAAGCGGAGCCGGCCGACCCGTCCCGCGGAGCCGGTGCCGGCCCCGGCGCACCCGGGGGACGAGGAGTTGGTGCGCGGCCGGGACTACGAGGACGGTCCCGAGACGTTGCACTCCGTGGACACCGCCGACCTCGCCACGGAGCCCGCGCACAGCTGAGTGCCGGGGCTGGGAGGATCGGAGGGGAGAACGCACGGGGGGGGGGGGGGGGGGGGGGGGCGCGGCCCCCCCCCCCCCCCCCCCCCCCCCCCCCCCGGGGGGGATCAGCTGAG
>NZ_JBJGZQ010000037.1:0-35936 GCF_054050595.1 Geodermatophilus sp. SYSU D00779 | reverse complement strand
CGCCCGGGGGGCGCGGGGCCGCGCCGGCCCGCGCCGGGCCCCCCCCCCCCCCCCCCCCCCCCCCCCCCCCCCCCCCCCCCCCCCCCCCCCCCCCCCCGCTGCACGCCGGGGGACCACGGGGGTATGGTGGTCTCACCGACGCGGGGTGGAGCAGCTCGGTAGCTCGCTGGGCTCATAACCCAGAGGTCGCAGGTTCGAATCCTGCCCCCGCTACCAGGAACAGGGGCCCTCACAGTGACTGTGAGGGCCCCTGTGGTGCGTGCAGTGGCTGCGCGCGTCCTGCCGGAGAGGTCGGCCACGTCCGACCGCGGAGTGGCACCGCTGACTGCAGGGCGCGCTGGCTCACCCGCGGTCACGGCTCCTCTCTTGCGCACGACCGGGGAGATCGAGCGCCGCACCACCCGCTCTGCCCAGGAAGTCACCCTTCTCGTCACGAGGCGCACGAGTTCCACGGGTCCACGTTGTCGGCGGCGGAACTCGGGTAGTCGGCCGCGGCGTCGCCACCGGGCGGGAGGTGGCAACGGCTGGCGGCCTGGGTCAGGTACTGCGTGAGTGGGTGTTCCGGGCCGAGCACCCGGCGGCTGCGTCGCAGGGTGTCCTGGCCCAGGATGCGGGCGGTCGCGCCGTCCCCCAGGTGACCCAGTGCGAGGGTGAGGCCGGTCGCCGCCCACAGGGTGATCGAGTGATCCGGGCCGAACTCCCGCCGACAGCGCTGCAGCGTGTCCTGACCCAGAGCGCGGGCAGACTCCGCCTCACCCAGCTGCGCCAGGGCGTGGGACAGAGACGTTGCTGACCTCACGGTCGTGGTGTGGCCAAGGCCGAGCGTCCGGCGGCTGCGTTGCAGGGTGTCCTGGCCCAGGGTGCACGCCGCCTCCGCGTCACCGACCTGGGTCAGGGCCAGAGTGAGGGCGGTTGCCGTCGACAGGGTGGTGGCGTGGTCGGGGCCGAGCACGCGGCGGCTGCGCTGCAGGGTGTCCTGGCCCAGAGTGCGGGCCGGTTCCGCCTCACCCGACTCGACCAGGGCGGCCGTCAGCGCACCCGCCGCCGCCAGGGCGGTGGCGTGGTCGGGGCCGAGCACGCGGCGGCAGCGCCGCAGGGTGTCCTGGCCCAGGGCGCGGGCCGGTTCGCCCTTGCCCAGCTGGGCAAGGGCGAGCGTCACGCCGGTCGCCGACCACAGACTCCTGGCGTGCTCCGGGCCGAACACCCGACGGCAGCGGACCAGCGTGTCCTGGCCCAGGGCGCGGGCCGGCTCCGCCTCGCCCAGCTGGACCAGAGCGCGGGTCAGGGCGGCGGCCGCCGACAGGGTGCTGGGGTGGTCGGGGCCGAGCACGCGGCCGCACCGCCGCAACGTGTCCTCACCCAGGCTGCGGGCCGGCTCGGCCTTGCCCAGCGACACCAGTGCACGGGTGAGGGTGCTGGCGGCGGTGAGGATGTCGGGGTGGTCGGGGCCGAGGATCGCCCGCCAGCGGGCGAGCAGCGGTTCGGCGACGGCCCGGCTGGCGTGGCTGTCGCTGTGGGCCTGCAGGTAGGCGGCGGTGTCCAGGACCAGGTGTCGGTGGGCGGGGGAACGATCCCCACGCGGGGCGGTGGCGAGCACGTGCGGGGCGAGGGCAGCGTAAGCGGCCCAACCGGCCGGATCGTCCGGATCCCCGGGATGAGCGGCAACCAGCAGCGCCAGCACCTGCTCGGCGGTGGCCCGTTGACGCTCAGGGGTCAGCCGGTGGCGGATGACCGCCTGCACCAGCCGGTGCAGCTGGAAGGCGTCGGGGGAGCGGCGGGCCAGGGAGTAGCCGACCAGCGCGCCGACGGTGTCCGCCAACGCGTCGGGGTCGGCGGCAACGGTGCGCACTGGCTCCTCCAGCAACGCGGCATGCGCGGTGAACAGGCGGAGTGGGATGGGTTCGGGGGCCACGAAGGCGGCCAGCTCCAGCAGCGCCACCGCGGCCCGGTTCTCGCACCTGAGTCGCTCCAGGGACAGCGCCCAGGTGGTGTCGAGCCGTCCGGAGTAGCCGACCACCTCGCCGCGGGCGAGCAGGGTTGCTCGGTGTTCGCGCAAGCGGCGCAGGTAGTGCGCAGGGGAGAGGTCGGTCTGCTCCAGGTACCCGGCGGCCTGGGCGGCGGCCAGCGGCAGGTCCCCGAGTTCGGCGGCCAGCTCGTCCGCCAGCTCCTCGCTCAAGGCCGGGATCCGTGCTTGGAGCAGCGCGATCGTCTCCGCGCGGGCCAGCACGTCGACCTCGATCCGTCCGCCGAGGGCTCCCCAGCCCGGGTTGCGAGAGGTGATGAGCAGGTGCCCGGCGCCGCCGGGCCGGTAGGCGGCGATGTCGGCCGGGCGTTCGGCGTTGTCGAAGATGAGCAGCCAGCGGTCGCGGTGGCGCAGCTCGGCGAGCAGCCGGTCGGCGGTGTCGGTCACCGTCGCCCCGGCGGCAAGGTCCAGGCTCTCGGCGAGCCGAGCGAACTGCTCGGGGATGAGCACCGGCTGCTCCGCGTCGATCCACCAGACCACGTCGTAGTCGGCAGCGAACCGGTGGGCGTACTCGAGCGCCAGCTGGGTCTTGCCCACCCCACCGAGGCCGTGGAGCGCCTGCACCACCAGCGTGCCCTCCCCGGCGCGCAGCCGCCGCCGCAGCTCGGCCAGCATGCCGTCCCGCCCGGTGAAGTGCGGATTGCGCGGCGGCACCCGCCACACCGCCGGCAGCCCGCCGGCGAACCCCGGCTCGTCCGTCAGCGAGGGGCCGGCGCTCGGGAACAGCGGCGCTGCTGTGGGCCGCCCACCGGTCAGCCGATCCCGCAGCCGGGCCGTCGCCGCGGCCTCGTCCAGGCCGATCAGGTCGACGTGGATCAGCGGTGCGTACAACGTGGGCAGGGTGACCGGCTCGACCAGCACGGGCACGATCCGCCCCTCCGCGCCCGCCCGCCTGGCGAAGGCGGCGCGCAGCTCCGCCCCGCCGAACGCCGAGGCGAAGTAGGCCTCGGTGCACACCGCCAGCAGGCGGTCGGCCCGCTCCAGCGCCGTCTGCATGCGGGTCACGAAGTCCTCGCCCGGCGCCCAGTCCCACACGTCCAGCTCGACGGTGTACCCGGCCTCCTCGAGCTGCCAGGCCAGCCACTCCGCCCAGGCGGTGTCCCGCCCGGCGTGACTGATGAAGAAGTCGGTCCGCCCACCGCTGACGCGCCACGAGATCGCGCCGCCAGCTGCAGCGCCCACTGGCCCACCCACGGTCACGGCTTCTCCTTGCACGCAACTGAGGAGATCGAGCGTCGAACCGGCCAACCTGATACGAGGCACTCGGTGTTCGCGCGACCAGGTACACGGGAGCCGTAGGTCCCGTCTCAGGTGGGGGGATCCGGCCTTCCGTCGGCCAGTGCGCAGGAGGTCGTCCTGTGCGGGCCGTCGTGCCGTCGCGCTGTGGACGCGGCCACCGACCGACCGTTCAGCAAGCGGCTCGTGCACCGAGTCCCGCTCCGGGCCGGCCGTGACGGTGCTGGTCGAGCAGCGGCGGCAGCGTGGTGAGGAGGAGCAGTTCACCCGGCTGCTGGATGAGCAGCTCGATGCGGCGGAGGTGGCCGTGGCGCTCGTGGCGACGGACCCTCCGCCGAGTCAGCGAGGAGGCCGCTCCGGCAGGGTGAGACGTCCTGCGCCGGGTAGATCGGCAACGTCCGCAGGTGGGCGTTGGGGAGGTGGTGACGGTGCGGGCTCCGCAGAGCGTGCAGGTCGAGCTGGACCTGAAGGTGTTCAAGATCGCGGGGACGTGGGAGCCCAACGAGGTGGAGCGCCGGGCGGCCTGGGAGCTGTACGTGGAGCTGCTGACCCGGGTGGCGGTGGTGCCGCTGCGGGAGGGGGAGGGGCTGGTCCGGGAGGCGATGAGCAGCCTGTACTCGCTGTTCGCCACCACGCGGGAGGTGCTGCGGCGGGCCGGGCCGCAGGTGGCCGAGCCCAAGCCGGCCGGGCAGTACAACCTGGCGTTCCTGGCGGTGGCGATGCTGAACTTCGCGCTCAGGCCCGTGCTGGCCCGCTGGCATCCGGCCCTGGAGGAGTGGGAGGCCACCCGGCCCGAGGGCCGCTCCCGACGGGAGCACGAGCAGGCGTGGGCTCAGATCGGCGCGCTGCGGAGTGAGCTGGAGCTGACCCGGGAGCAGCTGACCTACTACGCCGCCCTGCTGGCCGCCGCCTGCGGCGTCCCGGACCTGACCGCCACCGTCACCCAGCTGCGCGAACCACCGCCGCAGGCCTGACCCGCGCTGGGGACCCATCGTTCCCACGACGAGGCGCACGCGTTCTGCAGGTCCACGTTCACAGCGGACGATCCGGGCGGCCGGCAGCAGCATCACCATCGGGCACGGGATGGTCACCACTGGCAGCTTGGGCCAGGTACACCATGATCGGGTGGTCGGGGCCGAGAATGCGGCGGCAGCGCTGCAGCGTGTCCTGCCCCAGGGGGCGAGCTGCCTCGGTCTCGCCGATCCCGACCAGGGCACCGGTCAGGGTGGCCGCCGCCAGCAGGGTGATCGGGTGGTCGGGGCCGAGGATGCGGCGGCAGCGCTGCAGCGTGTCGTGCCCCAGGGTGTGGGCTGCCTCGGTCTCGCCGATCCCGACCAGGGCACCGGTCAGGGTGGCCGCCGCCAGCAGGGTGGTCGGATGGTCGGGACCGAGCACCTGACGACAGCGCTGCAGGGTGTCTTGGCCCAGGGCACGGGCTGGCTCTGACTCGCCCAGCTGCACCTGGGCGAGGGAGAGGGCAGCCGCCGCCCACAGTGCATTGACATGCTCCGGCCCGAGTACTCGTCGGCATCGCTGCAGGGTGTCCTGACCCAGGGTGCGGGCCGCCTCGGCCTCGCCCAACCCGACCTGTGCGAGGCTGAGAGCGGTTGCCGCCGCCAGGGCAGTCAGGTGGTCGGGGCCGAGAACGCGATGGCAACGCTGCAGGATCTCCACACCCAGCTCGCAGGCCGATCCCATCTCGCCCAGCTCGACGAGGGAGACGATCAGGGCACTCGCTGTCCCGAGAGTGATCAGGTGATTCGGGCCGAGTGCTAGGTGGCAGCGCCGCAGGGTGTCCTGGCTCAGCGTTCGGGCGAGCTCCGCCTGTCCTAGTTGATTGAGAGCCGTGGCTACGGTGGCCGCCGCCTCCAGGGTGGTGGCGTGCTCCATGCCGTGCGCCTGGCGGCAGCGTTGCAGGTTGTCTTGGGCCAGGGCGTGGCCCGGCCCCACCTGTCCCACCAAGAGCAGCGCCAGTGCGAGCCTGTTCGCGACCGTGAGGGTGTGGGGGTGGTCGGGGCTGAGGATCGCCCGCCAGCGGTCGAACAGCTGCTCGCCGACGGCCCGGCTGGCGTGGCTGTCGCCGTGGGCCTGCAGGTAGTAGATGGTGTCCAGGACCAGCCGACGGCTGGCCGGCGCGTGATCGGTGAGCGCGGCGGTGGCCAGCACGTGCGGAGCCAGGGCCGCGTAGCCAGCCCAGCTGGCCGGATCCTCGGGGTCGCTGGGGGAGGCGGCGGCCAGCAGCGCCACCACCTCCTGTTCGGTGGCTTGCTGCCGATCAGGGTGAAGCTGGTGGCGGATCACCGTCTGCACCAGCCGGTGCAGCTGGAAGCCGTCGGGGGAGCGGCGGGCGAGGGAGTAGCCCACCAGCGCGCCGACGGTGTCGGCGAGGGCGTCGGGGTCCCCAGCGGTCGTGCGCAGCGGCTCGTCCAGCAGCTCCGGGTGGTCGCTGAGCAGGGTCAGTGGAACGGGTTCGGGGGCCAGGAAGGCGGCTAGCTCCAGCAGCTGCACCGCGGCCGGTTCCTCCTCGCGCAGCCTGTCCAGCGCGAGCGCCCAGGCAGTGTCGACCCGGCCGTGGTAACCCAGGACATCACCGCGGGCCAGCAGGTCGGCGCGGCGGTGGCGGAAGCGGCGCAGGTAGTCCGCCGGTGGCAGGTCGGTCTGCTCCAGGTAGCCGGCGGCCTGGGCGGCCGCCAGCGGCAGGTCGCCCAGCTCGGCGGCGAGCTTGTCGGCCAGCTCGTCGCCCAGGGCCGGGATCCGGGCCCGCAGCAGCGCGATGGTCTCGGCCCGAGCCAGCACGTCGACCTCCAGCCGCCCACCCAGCGCCCCCCAGCCGGGATAGCGAGAGGTGACCAGCACGTGCCCGCCGCCGCCGGGCCGGTGGTCGGCGATGTCGCCGGGCCGCTCGGCGTTGTCGAAGACCAGCAGCCAGCGGTCCCGGACGCGCAGCTCGGCCAGCAGCCGCTCCACCGTGATGGTCACCGTCGCCCCGGAGGTGAGGTCCAGCCGGGCCGCGAGGGCGGCGAGCTGGTCGGGGATGAGCACCGGCTGCTCGGCGTCCATCCACCACACCAGGTCGTAGTCGGTGGCGAACCGGTGGGCGTACTCCAGGGCCAGCTGGGTCTTGCCCACCCCGCCCAGCCCGTACAGCGCCTGCAGAGTCAGCGTGCTCTCGCCCGACCGCAACCGCTGCCGCAGGTCGGTGAGCATGCCGTCCCGGCCGGTGAAGCGCGGATTCCGCGGTGGGACCTTCCAGACCTCGGGCAAGCGGCCGGCGAACCCCGGCTTGTCCGTCGACGCGGAGCCCGCGCGGGGGAAAGGCGGCGCGCTCGTCGGCCGACCGCCGGTCAGCCGGCCCCGCAGCCGCGCGGCCGCGGTGGTCTCGTCCACGCCGGTCAGGTCGACGTGGATCAGCGGCGCATACAGCGGGGGCAGGGTGACCGGCTCGACGAGCACGGGCACGATCCGGCCCTCCGTCGCCGCGGACTGCGCGAACGCCGCGCGCAGCTCTGCGCCGCCGAACGCGGAGGTGAAGTAGGCCTCGGTGCACACCGCCAGCAGCCGGTCCGCCCGTTCCAGCGCCTGCTGCATCCGGGCCACGAAGTCCTCACCCGGCGCCCAGTCCCACACGTCGAGCTCGACGCGGTAGCCGGCCTGCTGCAGCTGCCAGGCCAGCCACTCGGCCCACGCGGTGTCGCGACCGGCGTGGCTGACGAAGAAGTCGGTCGCGCGACCGCTCACGCACCAGTGCTACACCCATCACCCGCCGTACGCGAGACCCGAGGCCACTTGGATGCCGGGGCTGCCTCATCGGTCGACCACTGCGGCGTGCACGTGGGCCTGAAGGGACACGGACCCCCTCTGACACGGGGACGGGGACATCCGCTACGGTAATCCCCATGCAGTTGGTCGGGATTGTGCGGTTAACGCTCGTCGAGCGCCGGCACGTCGACCTGCTGCGGTGCGCGAGCGCGCTCTGTCCGGCCTGACGCCGTCCGAGCCAACCGTTCCACCTCGCCACCGGAGTCCCCTCACATGACCCTGCTCGCTGCCCCCACGACCGTGCCCGCCTCCACCGCCGCCGAGCGCCGGCTCCTCGACATCGAGCGCCTCGAGCCGTCCATCGGCGCCCGAGTCCACGGCGTCGACCTCAGCCGCGTCACCGACGACCAGGTCCGCGCCATCCGGACCGCCCTCGCCGAGTACAAGGTGCTGTTCTTCGCCGGCCAGCACGACCTGCACCCCGACGGCCAGATCGCGCTGGGCCGCCGCCTGGGCGAGGTCACCGAGTCGCACCCAGTGGTCCCCGGTGTCGACGAGCAGCACCCCGAGATCTACGCGCTCGACAGCGCCACGGGCGGCTTCGCCGACGTCTGGCACACCGACGTCACCTTCGTCCGCCGTCCGCCACTGGGATCGGTCCTGCGGGCGGTCGTCCTGCCGCCCACGGGTGGGGACACCCAGTGGGCGGACCTGGAGCTGGCCTACCAGTCGCTCAGCGAGCCGGTCCGGCGCCTGGCCGACCAGCTGGTCGCGGTGCACGACGGCACGCGCGAGTTCGGCTACTACCTCGCCCAGCGCGAGGAGCGGACCAAGTGGGAGGGCGAGGAGTTCCGCGCCCTCGTCCCGATCGAGCACCCGGTGGTGCGGGTGCACCCGGAGACCGGCCGCAAGGGGCTGTTCGTCAACCCCGGCTTCGTGTCGCACATCAAGGACGTCTCCGACGCCGAGAGCCGGTACCTGCTCGACCTGTTCTACGCGCACATCACCAAGCCGGAGCACATCGTCCGGCACCGCTGGTCGGTCGGCGACGTCGTCATGTGGGACAACCGCTCGACGGTGCACTACGCCAACCGCGACTACGGCGACCAGCGACGCGTCATGCACCGCATCACGCTCCGGGGGGACCAGCCGATCGGTCCGACTGGCGCCTGACCGGGCACTTGCACGACGCTCGTCTCCGAGAACTGACCGCACGGTGAGGCGCAGGTCCCCAGGAGGGGCCTGCGCCTCGCCGTACGCCCGCCGCCGCCGGCGAGCCCGCCCCGGCGCCACACGAGAGAAGACCCCCATGCTGCGCACCACGACCCGTCCCCGCGCATCCGCGGTGGCGCTCGCCGCCCTGCTCACCGCCGCCGTCGCCGGGTGCAGCGCCGAGGAGGGCGCCGAGAGCGCCACCGGCGGGGGGAGCGGCGTCACCGTCCAGACCGCGCAGTTCAGCTGGACCGCCGCCGGCCTGACCAACTCGATCCTGAGCGAGATCGCCGCCGACCACCCCGACCTCGGCGTCGCCTCGCTGGCCACCACGCAGCTCGACCCGGCGGCGGCCTGGACCGGGGCGCAGCGCGGGGACATCGACCTGCTCACCGAGGTCGCGCTGCCCAACCAGCAGCAGCTCGCCGACGAGGCCGCCGACCGGGTGCAGATCGTCTCCGAGACCTACGGCGACGCCTCGCAGGGCTGGTTCGTGCCCGCCTACGCCGTCGCGCCCGGCGGCCCGCTCGAGGGGTTGACCAGCGTCACCCAGCTCAACGACTACGCCGACGAGCTGGGCGGGAAGTTCTACGACGCCGACCCGGGCTACATCACCACCGAGCAGAACGCCAAGCGGCTCCAGGGCTACGGGATCACGCTGGAGCACGTCGTCTCCAGCGAGGCGGCCGAGCTCGCCCAGCTGGAGAACAGCTACAGCCGTGAGGAGCCGATCGTGCTGTACCTGTACCACCCGCACGCGGTGTTCGCGCAGTACGACATGGTCCAGCTCGAGGAGCCCACGCCCTACAGCGACGGCTGCCTCACCACGGGGGACGGCGCCTGCGCGATGCCGTCGTACAGCGCCAACATCGCTGTCAGCACGGAGCTGCGCGAGCAGGCCCCGGCCTTCGTCGACCTGCTGACCGACCTGCGCATCTCCGTCGAGGAGATGGAGCAGATGCAGAAGCAGGTCGACGTCGACGGCGAGGAGGTCGCGACGGTCGCGCGCCAGTGGGTCGACGGGCACGCCGACCAGATCGACCAGTGGATCGGCTGACCGTGCCGCCGGTGCTGCGCGCCACGGGCCTGACCAAGGTCTTCGGCCCGCGGGAGCAGGAGGCGCTGCGGCTGGCCGCCGAGGGGGTGGGGCGCGACGAGGTCCTGCGCCGCACCCGCTCGACGCTGGCCGTGCACGACGTCGGCTTCACCGTCGAGCGCGGTGAGCTCTTCGTCGTCATGGGGCTGTCCGGGTCGGGGAAGTCGACGCTGGTCCGGCTGCTCAACCGGCTGATCGAGCCCAGTGCGGGCACGGTCGAGGTCGACGGCCAGGACCTGCGCTCACTGGGCGACGCCGATCTGCGGACGCTGCGCAACGACCGGGTCAGCATGGTGTTCCAGCACTTCGCGCTGCTCCCGCACCGCACCGTGCGCGAGAACGCGGCCTACGCGCTCAAGGTCCGCGGCGCCCCCGCGGCCGAGCAGCGGGAGCGAGCTGACTGGGCGCTGCGGACGGTCGGGCTGCTCGAGCGGGCCGACGCCCGGCCCGACGAGCTCTCCGGCGGCATGCAGCAGCGCGTGGGCCTGGCCCGCGCGCTCGCCGCGGACTCCGACGTCCTGCTCATGGACGAGCCGTTCTCCGCGCTGGACCCGCTCATCCGGCGCGACATGCAGGACCTGCTGGTCCGGCTGCAGACCGAGCTGCACAAGACGATCGTCTTCATCACCCACGACCTCAACGAGGCCATGCGGCTGGGCGACCGCATCCTGATGCTCAAGGACGGGCGCACGGTGCAGCTGGGCACCGGCCCGGAGATCATCTCCGCACCGGCCGACGACTACGTCGCCGACTTCACCTCGGACGTCGACCGGACCCGTGTGCTCACCGCGGGCGACCTGCTGCGTGATCCGCGGCTGACCGCCCGGCTCGGGCAGCCGGCGGGGGAGGTGCTGCGCGCCCTCGGTGCCGCCGAGGCCAACGGCGTCTACGTGCTCGACGAGGCCGGGCGGATCGCCGGGGTGGCCCGCGACGACCTGCTGGCCCGCGCGGTGCAGGAGGGCCGGACGGCACTCGGCCCGCGGGAGCTGGTCGCCGACTTCGCCACGATCTCGCCGGACCGCCCGCTCGTCGAGTTCGTCCACCTGGTCGGCCGCTCCGCGGTGCCGCTGGGGGTCGTGGACGACGACGGCCGGCTGCTCGGCGTCGTCCCCCGGGCGGCCGTGCTCGACGCGCTGGCCGCCGTCCCCGCGCGACGGGAGGGCTGAACCGTGCCGCACATCCCCCTGGGGCAGTGGGTGTCGGACCTCATCGACTGGCTGCTGGCCACGGTGCCGTGGCTGTTCGACGGCGTCTCGGCCGTCATGCAGGTGCTCGTCGACGGCCTGACCGACGCGCTGGTCTCCCCGCCGCCGGTGGTGTGGATCGTCGTCTTCGCCCTGCTCGCCCTGGTGCTGCGCGGCCCGTGGTTGGCGCTGTACACGGTCCTGGCGTTCCTGCTGGTGGTGTCGCTGGAGCTGTGGGTCGAGACGATGCAGACCCTCGCGCTGGTCCTCGTGGCGGCGGTGATCGCCACGGCGGTCGCGGTGCCGATCGGGATCCTGGCGGCTCGGCACCGGGCGGTCAGCGTCGTCGTCCGCCCGGTGCTGGACTTCATGCAGACGACACCGGTCTTCGTCTACCTGATCCCGGCCGTCTTCTTCTTCGGGGTCGGGGTCGTGCCCGGTGTCGTGGCGACGATCCTGTTCGCCATCCCGCCCGGCGTCCGGCTGACCGAGCTCGGCATCCGCCAGGTCGACCGGGAGGTGGTGGAGGCCGCACACGCCTTCGGTGCCCGGCCCGGGCAGGTGCTGCGGGAGGTGCAGCTGCCGCTCGCACTGCCGTCGATCATGGCCGGTGTCAACCAGGTGATCATGCTGGCGCTGTCGATGGTCGTCACGGCCGGCCTGCTCGGCGCCGCCGGGCTCGGCGCGGTCGTGGTGCGGGCGGTGACCCAGCTCGACGTCGGCTCCGGGTTCGAGGGCGGGCTCGCCGTCGTCCTGCTGGCGGTCTTCCTCGACCGGCTGACGGCGGCGTTCGGTCAGACCACGGCCCTGTCGCGGCTGGTGCGGGGCCGGGCGCGCCGGACCCTGCCCGGGAGGACGGCGTCGGACGCCGGGGAGCCGGCCCGGGCCGGTGCGCCGGAGCCCGTCTGACGGCCCGCCCACGGTCGGCGGCGGCAGGCCGGGGTGGTGGACATCCTGGAGTCACTACAGTGGAGGTCCAGCCCCGTGCCCCTGCTGCCCGCGCCCGAGGAAGCCGACGCCCCCCGATGACCCACAGCACCGAGACCGACGACCCGTCGTCCGCGGATGTGCGGGCGCTGCGGGCCCGGAACCACGAGGCACGGGTCCGCGCCGCCGAACTGCGCGTCCAGGTCGAAGCCAGACGGCGGCGGAGCCGGGAGCTCACCGGCCGCCGTGAGCAGTCGGCCGCCGCGCCGAGTGCCACCGAGCTGGCCGAGCTGCGCACCCGGGCGGAGACGGCCGAGCAGCGGGCCGGCAACCTGGAACGGGCATTGACGAGCAACCGCCGCATCGGCATGGCCATCGGCATCCTGATCGAGCGGCTGCACGTCCCCGAGGAAGAGGCCTTCGAGCTGCTCCGGGAGGAGAGCATGCGGCGGAACGTCCGGCTCGCGCAGGTGGCCGAACAGGTCGTCTACACCGGCACGGTCTGAGGTCCCGGCGGGACGTGTATGGTGGTGTCACCGACGCGGGGTGGAGCAGCTCGGTAGCTCGCTGGGCTCATAACCCAGAGGTCACAGGTTCGAATCCTGTCCCCGCTACCACGTACGGAGGGCCCGGTCACCACGGTGACCGGGCCCTCCGTCGTCCGGCGGCCGGCCGCCGCGAGGGTGTTGTGCGTCACCGGCCGGCTCCCTAACGTCGCGGTCACCCACGCTCCCAGGGAGGGCACCCGTGACCGTCGAGGCCGTTCCACCCGGATCCGTCGACCTGGACGCGGTCGACCTCTCGGACCGGGACTGGTGGATCGGCCCGCCGTCGGTTCGGTACGCGACCTTCGCGGCCCTGCGCAGGGAGCGGCCCTTCGCCTTCTTCGCCGAGCCGGAGCTGCCGGGGATCCCGGTGGGGCCCGGCTACTGGGCCGTCACCCGCTACGCCGACCTCGAGGCGATCAGCTCCCAGCCCGCGCTCTTCTGCTCGGGCCGCGGCGCGGTCTCCATCCCCGACGTCCCGGCCGACCTCAACGAGTTCTACGGCTCGCTGATCAGCATGGACGACCCCCGGCACGCCAAGATCCGGCGCATCGTCTCCAAGGCCTTCACCCCGCGCATGCTCGAGCAGCTGGTGGACGGCGTCCGTGCGGTCGTCGACGACGTGCTGGCCCGCGCCCGGCGGACGGCGGAGGCGCAGGCCGGGTCGATCGACGTCGTCGCGGACATCGCCGCACCGATCCCGCTGCGGGTCATCTGCGACATGATGGGCGTCCCGGAGGAGGACCGGGCCATGGTCCTCGCGCGGTCCAACGTCATCCTCTCCGGCGGAGACCCCGAGCTCATCGAGGACGAGAACGACCCGGTCACCGCCTTCCTGCTGGCAGGCATGGAGCTCGCCGGTCTCATGGAGCGGCTGGCCGCCGAGCGGCTGGAGCGACCGCGGTCGGACCTCACCACCGCGCTGGTCACCACCGAGGTCGACGGCGAGCGGCTGTCGAACCAGGAGATCGCCTCGTTCTTCATCCTGCTGCTGGTCGCCGGCAACGAGACGACCCGCAACGCCATCTCCCAGGGTGTGCTGGCGCTGCACGAGCACCCCGACCAGCGGGCGCGGTGGGCGGCCGACCCGGGGCTGGACCGCACCGCCGTCGAGGAGGTGGTGCGCTGGACCAGCCCGGTCACCTGGATGCGGCGCACCGCCACCCGGGACGGCGAGGTGAACGGCCACCGGTTCCGGGAGGGCGACAAGTTCCTGCTCCTCTACGCCGCCGCCAACCGCGACCCGGCCGTGTTCCGGGACCCGGAGGTCCTCGACCTGGCCCGTGACCCCAACCCGCACGTCGGGTTCGGGTCGAAGGGGCCGCACTTCTGCCTCGGCGCGCACCTGGCCCGCCGGGAGCTGGCGGTGACCTTCAGGGCGCTGTTCGACCAGGTGCCCGACCTCGAGGTCACCGGCGAGCCGGACCGGCTGCGGTCGTCGTTCGTCAACGGCGTCAAGCGGCTGCCGGCCCGGCTGGGTGGAGGGCGCTGATGCGCGTCGAGGCCGACCTCGACCGCTGCGTCGGATCGGGCACCTGCGAGCTCCTGGCCCCGGACGTCTTCGAGGTGGGGGAGGACGGCGTCGTCCGGGTGCTGCGGCCGCAGCCGGGACGGGCCGACGAGGACGCCGTCCGGGACGCCGTCGCCCGGTGCCCGACCGGGGCGCTGGGGCTCGCCGACTGAGAGAAGGACCCCCTGCCCCCACCGCTCGCAGGCTCGCGGCGGGACCCGGCAAGGGGGCCGTCAGGGTTCGGGGTGGTGCCCTGGACGGGGCCGAGGAGGATGTGCCGGCATGGAGCTCACCGTCACCGACGTCCCCGAGGCCGGCCGCTACGAGGCCCGTGCCGGCGACCGCGTGCTCGGCCTGGCCAACTACCAGCGGCGGGGCGACCGGGTGGTGTTCACCCACACCGAGGTCGACCCCGACGCCGAGGGCAGCGGCGTGGGCAGCACGCTGGTCCGCGGCGCGCTGGACGACGTCCGGGCGCACGGGCGGCAGGTGGTGCCGCGCTGCTCGTTCGTCCGCGCCTGGATCGACCGGCACCCCGACTACGCCGACCTGGTCGACACCTCCGCCTGAAGCGGCGGCCGGGACGGGGTCCTCCTTCAGAGGACCTGGTGGCCGTACATCTCACCGAGCGGGTCGGCGATCAGCTCGATGCGTGCGCCGTCGGGGTCGCGGAAGTACACCGAGACGCCGCTGTGCACCTCGTGCGGCACGCCGGCGTCGGTCAGCCGCTGCACCAGCTCGGACCAGCGCTCGGGGTCGACGCTGATGGCCATGTGGTGCAGCCCGCCGAGCACCTCGGCGTAGGGACCGACGTCCAGGCCGGGGAAGTCGAAGAAGGCGATCAGGTTGCCGTTGCCGATGTCGAAGAAGAAGTGCGAGGAACCGGGGTAGTCGCGGTTCTCGATCAGCTCGGTCAGCGGGAAGCCCAGCACGTCCTGGTAGAAGCGGACCGTGCGCTCGACGTCGCTGCTGATCAGCGCGGTGTGGTGCAGACCGCGTGCCGTCGACGCCGGCCGCTCGCCCGAGGGCTTGAGGTGCGCCTCCCGGATCCGGGCGCGCTCCCGCTCGATCGCGGACAGGTCCAGGTCGCTGGCGGTGTCGCTCACGGGTCCTCCTCGGGGTCGGTCGGCGGTCGGGACAACCGCTGCGACCAGGATCTCGTTCCCTCGACGGGTCCCGGTCACCTGTCGGTGCGAGTCTGGTGACCATGCGTGTGCTGGTCGCCGGGTGGTTCTCCTTCGACGAGGTGATCGCCACCGTCGGCGACGAACTGGGCGCCGACGTGGTGGCCCGGTGGCTCACCGACCTGGGCGTCGACCACGACGTCGCCTGGGCGCCGTACCTGGAGCGCGGCGTGGACTGGCGGGACGTCGACCCGGCCGCCTACACGCACCTGGTGTTCGTCAGCGGCCCCCTGGCCGACCGGCCGCTGCTGCGCGAGCTCACCGAGACCTTCGCCGGCGCGCAGCGCTGGGCGGTCAACGTGTCGGTGGTGCAGGAGTCCGCACGGGTCCTGTTCGACCGGGTGTGGGAGCGCGACGCCCCGGGGTCGGCCCGCCCGGACCTCGCCGTCGAGGGCCCGGAGCCCGACGTGCCGGTGGTCGCGGTGGCGTTCACGCCGGTGCAGGGCGAGTACGGGGAGCGCAGCCAGGCCGGGCGGGTCCGCGACGCCATCGAGGAGTGGCTCGCCGACCGCGCGCTGCCCTGGTTCGAGCTCGACATGGACCTCTACGAGAAGCCGCACGCCCGCCGTCCGGCCCAGGTCGAGGCACTGGTGCGCCGGGCAGACGT
Organism: Geodermatophilus sp. SYSU D00779; assembly: GCF_054050595.1. NCBI lineage: Bacteria > Bacillati > Actinomycetota > Actinomycetes > Geodermatophilales > Geodermatophilaceae > Geodermatophilus > Geodermatophilus sp. SYSU D00779. Next base: position 20,653 of record NZ_JBJGZQ010000037.1, on the reverse strand, counting down.
CGTGGTGAGCATGCGGCTGCACGCGCTGGTGCTCGGCCTCAAGCACGGCCGGCCGGTCGTCGCCTGCGACCCGATCGCCGGCGGCGCCAAGGTCACCAGCCAGGCCGCGGCGCTGGACTGGCCGCTCGTCCTGCCCTCCGACGAGCTCACCGCCGAGGCACTCGACGCAGCCCTGGCGCGCTGCCTGTCCGGCGAGCTGGCCGAGCGGGTGCGGACGGCGGGGGAGCGGGGCCGGGCGGGCAACGCCCGTGCGCGGGCCTGGTTCGAGGAGCAGCTCGCCGGGTGAGCCCCCGACTCGCCGGCGACATCCCCGATCTCGCACCCTTGTAGGCCCGTATCCGTGCGGGACCGCCGATCTCGCCGCCCGAGGAGGACCGTTGATCGAGTTGCGTACGCCGGGGGAGCTGGACGCGATGCGCGCCGCCGGAGCGGTCGTGGCCGACATGTTGGCCGCCGTCCGTGCCGCCGCGGCCCCGGGTGTCCGGCTCACCCAGCTGGACCAGGTGGCCCGCGCCGTCCTCGCCGACGCCGGCGCCTCCTCGCCGTTCCTCGGGTACGCGCCGCTGGCCACCACGCCGCCGTTCCCCGGCGTCGTCTGCCTGTCGGTCAACGACGTCGCGCTGCACGGCATCCCGACCCCGCAGGAGCTGGAGGACGGCGACCTGCTCAGCGTCGACGCCGGGGCCACCCTCGACGGCTGGGTGGGCGATGCCGCGATCACCTTCCCGGTGGGCACGCCGCGGCCGGAGGACCTCGAGCTGGTCGCGACCACCGAGCGCGCGCTGTCTGCCGGGATCGCCGCCGCCGTCGTCGGCAACCGGGTCGGCGACATCTCCGCGGCGATCGGCGCGGTGGGCCGGGCCGGCGGGTGCGGGATCAACACCGACCAGGGCGGTCACGGGGTCGGCCGCTCGATGCACGAGCCGCCGTCCGTCCCGAACGAGGGCCGCCCCGGCCGCGGGCTGCCGCTGCGCCCGGGCCTGGTGATCGCGATCGAGCCCTGGTTCCTGGCCGGCGGCAGCGACGACTACCGGGTCGCCGCCGACGGCTGGACGCTGTACAGCGCCGACGGCAGCCGCGCGGCGCACGTCGAGCACACCGTGGCGGTCACCGACGACGGACCCAGGATCCTCACCGCTCCCCGATGACCCACCGGCGAGATCGCCGATCTCGCCGCGAGGGTCACGGTGTCAGCGCCTGCTCCAGGTCGGCGACGAGGTCCTCGGCGTCCTCGATGCCGACCGAGAGCCGCACCAGGTCGGCCGGCACCTCCAGCGGCGACCCGGCCGCGCTGGCGTGGGTCATCCGCGCCGGGTGCTCGATCAGCGACTCCACGCCGCCCAGGGACTCCGCGAGGGTGAACACCTGCGCCCGCTCGCAGACCCGCAGCGCGGCGTCCTCCCCACCGGCGAGCCGGAACGAGAGCATCCCGCCGAACCCGGACATCTGCTTGGCGGCGATGTCGTGGCCGGGGTGGTCGGGCAGGCCCGGGTACCGCACGGACGCGACCGCCGGGTGGCCGAGGAGGAACTCCGCCACCTGGGCGGCGTTGGCCTGGTGCCGGTCCATGCGGACGCCGAGGGTCTTGATGCCGCGCAGCACCAGCCAGTCCGCGAGCGGGCCGGAGACGGCGCCCATCGCGTTCTGGTGGAAGGCGAGCCGCTCGGCGAGTTCGTCGTCGTCCCCGACGACCAGCGCGCCGCCGACGACGTCGGAGTGCCCGCCCAGGTACTTCGTCGTCGAGTGGACGACGACGTCGGCGCCCAGCGTCAGCGGCTGCTGCAGGTAGGGCGAGGCGAAGGTGTTGTCGACGACGAGCAGCGCCCCGGCGTCGTGCGCGACCTCGGCGAGCAGCGCGATGTCGGCGATGTTGAGCAGCGGGTTGGTCGGGGTCTCGCACCAGACCACCCGCGTGCTCGGCCGGATGGCCGCCCGCAGCGCGTCGACGTCGTTCAGGTCGGCCGGCGTGTGCTCGACGCCCCAGCGTGAGGCGACCTTCGAGATCAGCCGGAAGGTCCCGCCGTAGGCGTCCCCGCCGAGCACGACGTGACCGCCCGGCTCGCAGACCGTGCGCAGCAGGGTGTCCTCGGCGGCCAGGCCGGAGGCGAAGGCCAGCCCGGTGCGGCCCTGCTCGAGGGCGGCCAGCGCCTCCTGCAGCGCCGTCCGGGTGGGGTTGGCGCTGCGCGCGTACTCGTAGCCGCCGCGCAGCCCGCCGACGCCGTCCTGCTTGAAGGTGGTCGCCAGGTGCAGCGGGACGACGACGTCGCCGGTGGCCGGGTCGGCGTCCTGCCCGGCGTGGATGGCGCGGGTGTTGAAGCCCTGTCCCATGGCTCGACTCCGCCCTCGTTCCGCTCCTCGCTCGCTGGCGCTCGCTGCGGTGCTCGCTCGCGCGTCGTCCTCGGCGCTCATGACTCGACCGTAGGAGCCAGCCCGGCAGACGACATGCCGGCCAGGTGCCCGAGCACGTCCTGCCGGGTGACCACGCCGGCCGGCTTGCCCTCCTCGTGCACCAGCAGCGCGTCGGCCGTCCCGAGGGCCGCGACCGCGGCGCTGACCGGCTCGCCGGAGCCGATGATGGGCAGCGGCGGGGACATGTGCCGCTCCACCCGGTCGGCGAGGGTGGCCCGCCCGGCGAACAGCGCGTCGAGCAGCGTCTTCTCCTCGACCGACCCGACGACCTCGCCGGCGGTCACCGGCGGTTCGGCGCGCACCACCGGCAGCTGGCTGACGCCGTACTCCCGGAGGATGTCGATGGCGTCCCGCACCGTCTCGTTGGGGTGGGTGTGAACCAGCTCCGGCGTCGTCCCGCCCTTGCCGGCGAGCAACTCGCCGACGGTGCCCTGGGTGGCCCCCTCGAGGAAGCCGTAGTCGGCCATCCAGTCGTCGTTGTAGATCTTGCCGAGGTAGCCGCGCCCGCCGTCGGGCAGCAGCACGACCACGACGTCGTCCTTGGTGAGGCGCTCGGCGGCGCGCAGCGCGCCGGCCACCGCCATGCCGCAGGAGCCGCCGACCAGCAGGCCCTCCTCGCGGGCCAGCCGCCGGGTCATCGCGAAGGAGTCACCGTCGCTGACGGCGACGATCTCGTCGGCGATGGTGCGGTCGTAGGCGTCGGGCCAGAAGTCCTCGCCCACGCCCTCGACCAGGTACGGCCGCCCGGTGCCACCGGAGTAGACCGAGCCCTCGGGGTCGACGCCGACGACGCGCACCCCGCCGCCGGAGACCTCCTTGAGGTAGCGGCCGGTGCCGCTGATCGTGCCGCCGGTGCCGACGCCGGTGACGAAGCAGGTGACCCGGCCGTCGGTCTGCTCCCAGATCTCCGGCCCGGTGGTCTCGTAGTGCGACCGCGGGTTGGCCGGGTTGGCGTACTGGTCGGGCTTCCAGCCGCCGGGGATCTCGCGGGCCAACCGGTCGGAGACCGAGTAGTAGGAGCGCGGGTCGGCCGGGTCGACGGCGGTCGGGCAGACGTGCACCTCGGCGCCGTAGGCCTTGAGCACGTCGATCTTCTCCTTGCCCACCTTGTCGGGGCAGACGAAGACGCAGCGGTAGCCGCGCTGCTGGGCGACCAGCGCCAGCCCGATGCCGGTGTTGCCGCTGGTCGGCTCGACGATCGTCCCGCCCGGCTGCAGCGCGCCGCTGGCCTCGGCCTCGTCGACCATCCGCACGGCGATGCGGTCCTTCACCGAGCCGCCGGGGTTGAGGTACTCCACCTTGGCCAGCACCAGGGGCGCGTCCGGCCCCAGGTCGCGGGTCACGGACGTCAGCCGGACCAGCGGGGTGTGCCCGACCAGTTCGATGACGTTCTCGGCGTACTGCACGCAGACCTCCTCGGCCGGCACCCCGACGGGCGCTCGGCGCCCCATCCCACCACCGGCGGTGTCTCCCGGGCCCGGGAGCCGTCGTACCAGCATGACGACGACGGGACCTGCGGGTCGACGAGGGGTGCGCACCGGCCACCGGTGGGGTGCGGGTGTACTGACGGAGCCTGGGGCAGGGCGGCACCACGCTGGTGGTCGTGCACGGCGGCTTCGGCGTGGTGGAGGCGTTCGGCGACGTCCTCGACCGGTGGCCGCCGGGCGGCGCGTGGTGGCCGTCGAGCTGCAGGGGCACGGCCGCACCGCCGACGTGGACCGGCCCTTCCCCTGGGACGCCCTGTCCGACGACGTGGCCGCCCTCGTGCGGCACCCCGACCTGGGACCTGCCGACCTCATGGGCTGCCCGCTCGGCGGCGGCGTCTGCCTGCGCGCCGCCGGGTGGGACGGCGCCGGGCGGCCGACGTCCCGGCTGGCCGTCCTGCCCGGCCGCACCCACCACGACGTCTCCCCGAGCCCCGAGCTCGCGGGAGTCGTCGACGGGTTCCTCGGCTGACCGGCTCCCGGGGTGTTGTCGGCCGACCGGGTCAGCCGACACGATGCGGCATGACCCAGAGCTTCCCCACCGTCCCGCTCGACGGTGCCCCCGCCATGCCGCTGCTCGGGTTCGGCACCTGGCTGATGAACGGCTCGGAGTGCTACGAGGCCGTCCGCACCGCCCTGGACGCCGGCTACCGGCACATCGACACCGCGGCGATCTACCGCAACGAGGCCGAGGTCGGGCGGGCGCTGCGCGACTCCGGCGTCGACCGGGACGAGGTGTTCGTGACGACCAAGCTGCCGCCGCCACGGGCCGACCAGGCCGACCAGGTGCTGGCGGGGTCCCTCGACGCGCTGGGCGTGGACGCGGTCGACCTGTGGCTCGTCCACTGGCCGCCCGGTGGGGCCCGGCCGGACGTCTGGGAGCGCTTCGTCGCCGCGCGCGAGGCCGGCCGGGCACGGGCGATCGGCGTGAGCAACTACTCGCTGGAGCAGATCGACGAGCTGACCGAGGCGACCGGTGTGACGCCGCAGGTCGACCAGGTCAGCTGGGCACCGTCGCGGTACGACCCGGCCCTCCAGGCCGGGCTCCGGGAGCGCGGCGTCGTCCTCGAGGGCTACAGCCCGTTCAAGAACACCGACCTCGGCGACCCGGTGCTGCGCGAGGTCGCCGACGCGCACGGGGTCACCCCGGCCCAGGTGGTGCTGCGCTGGCACGTGGAGCACGGCGTCGTCGTCATCCCCAAGTCGGCCACCCCGGAGCGGATCCGGGCCAACCTGGCGATCGGCGGGTTCTCGCTCACCGACGACGAGGTCGCCCGGATCGACGGCCTGGCGCAGGTGTGAGCGCCACGGCGGACGGCGTCGGGGACACGCCGTCCGCCTTGCCGCCGGGGCACGCGGCACCGAGGCTGGGGCTGTGAGCCAGATCCCGCTCTCCCCGTCCGGACCGCCGGCGCAGCCCCGAGGCACCAGTGCGGTGCTGAGGTGACCGCGGTCGACGCCTCGGTCTTCGAGGGCTCCTTCTGGCGCGACCCCTATCCCGCCTACGAGCGGCTGCGCGCCCAGGCCCCGGTGCGCGAGGTGGCGCTGCCCCGGGGCGGCACCACGTGGCTGGTCACGCGCTACGACGACGTGCGCGCGGCCTTCACCGACCCCCGCCTGGTCAAGGACCACCGCGCGATGCTGCCGCCGGAGGTCCGCGCAGAGGCCCCGCGCCTGCCGGGCCCCTTCGGCTCGATGATGATCCTGCTCGACCCGCCGGACCACACGCGGCTGCGGCGGCTGGTCTCCCGGGCCTTCACCGCGCGGCGCACCGCCGAGCTGCGCCCCCGCATCGAGGTGCTGGCCACGGGTCTGCTCGACGCGGTGCCCGCGACCGAGCCGGTCGACCTGCTGGCCACCTACGCGGTGCCGCTGCCCATGGCCGTCATCTGCGAGCTGCTCGGGGTGCCCGACACCGACCGGGACGCCTTCGGCACCTGGTCGCGCGCCCTGGTCGACGACCACGACGACGTCGACCAGCAGCAGGCCACCGCGGGTCTGGCCGAGTACCTGCACGCCCTCGTCGAGACCAAGCGGCGCAGCCCCGACGGCGCCCTGCTCTCGGCGCTGGTAGAGGTCTCGGAGGCCGGCGACCAGCTCAGCACCGAGGAGGTCGTCGCGATGGGCGTGCTGCTGCTCATCGCCGGCCACGAGACCACGGCCAACCTCATCGGCAACGCGGTGCTGGGCGTGGCCACCGACGCCACGCTGCGCGAGCACCTGCTCGCCGACCCGCAGCGGATCCCCGCGGCGGTCGAGGAGTTCCTGCGCTGGGACGGCCCCGTGCACAACGCCCCCCTGCGCTTCGCCGCCGAGGACGTCGAGTACTCCGGCACCACCATCCCCGCGGGGTCGGTGGTCACGCTGTCCGTGGGCGCGGCCAACCGCGACCCGGGACGCTTCGACCGGCCCGAGCTGCTCGACCCCGACCGCGAGACCGGCGGGCACCTGGCCTTCGGTCACGGGATCCACTTCTGCCTGGGTGCACCCCTGGCCCGCCTCGAGGGGGAGGTGGCCCTGCGGTCGCTGCTCGACCGGTTCCCCGACCTGCGCCTGGCCGTGCCGCCGGAGGACCTCCACCACCGGCGCAGCGTCATCGTCCACGCCCTGGAGGCGCTGCCGGTGGTCCTGCGCCCCCCGGCCGCCGGGAGCGCCTCCGCGTAGCCGGCCGGTGGCGGGCCCGGGCGGGGCGGGGCGAGGATGCCGGGGTGACCTCTCCCTCTCCTGTCGGTACCCGCACGCTCGGCCGCGACGGCCTGGTCGTCTCCGCCCTCGGCCTGGGCTGCATGGGCATGAGCCAGTCGTACGGCGCGGCCGACCGCGGCGAGTCGATCGCGACCATCCACCGTGCGCTCGACCTCGGCGTGACCTTCCTCGACACCTCCGACGTCTACGGCGACGGGCACAACGAGGAGCTGGTCGGCGAGGCGATCGCCGGACGGCGCGACGAGGTGCAGCTGGCCACCAAGTTCTCGCTGTCGCGCAACGACCGCGGCGGCATGGACATCGACGGCCGCCCGGAGAACGTGCGGGCCCGCGCCGAGGCCAGCCTGCGCCGGCTCCGGGTCGACGTGATCGACCTCTACTACCAGCACCGGGTCGACCCGAAGGTGCCGATCGAGGACACCGTCGGCGCGATGGCCGAGCTCGTGCAGCAGGGCAAGGTCCGCCACCTCGGGCTCTCGGAGGCCTCGGCCACCTCGATCCGCCGCGCCGTCGCCGTCCACCCGATCGCCGCACTGCAGAGCGAGTGGTCGCTGTGGACCCGCGACCTCGAAGTGGCCGGGGGCGGTGGGGCGGGTGGGGACGCCGTGCTCGGCGTGGCCCGCGAGCACGGCATCGGCATCGTGCCGTTCAGCCCGCTGGGCCGCGGCTTCCTGACCGGTGCGATCCGCAGCCCGGAGGACTTCGGCGAGGACGACTGGCGCCGCGGCCACCCGCGCTTCACCGGCGAGGCCTTCGCGGCCAACCTGCGGTTGGTCGACGCCGTCCGCGCGATGGCCGAGGAGAAGGGCTGCACGCCCGGCCAGCTCGCGCTGGCCTGGGTCCTCGCCCAGGGGGACGACGTGGTGCCGATCCCGGGCACGAAGCGGCGCCGCTACCTGGAGGAGAACGTCGCGGCCGCCGCCGTCGAGCTGTCGGCCGAGGACCTCGCGCGGCTGGGCGAGATCGCCCCGCCCGGGGTCGCGCAGGGCGGCCGGTACGTCGACTCCTCCTACACCTACGGCGACAGCCCGGAGCGCGTGGCGTGACCGTGCCGGCGACGAGGCTGCGGGTGCCCGGGGCCGACGGCGTCGAGGTCGCCGTGCACCGGTGGGGCGCCCCCGGTGACCTGCCGCCGGTGTACCTCCAGCACGGCTTCGTCGCGGACACCCGGCTCAACTGGGTCGGCACCGGGACCGTCGGCGTCCTCCTGTCAGCCGGTCGGGAGGTCGTCGGCGTCGACGCCCGTGGGCACGGGAGGTCGGACAAGCCGCACGACCCCGCCGCCTACGGGGAGCGCCGGATGGCCGACGACCTGCGGCGGGTCGCCGACGCACTCGGCCACGACTCCTTCGACCTGGCGGGCTACTCGATGGGCGCGACGGTCGCGATGCTGACCGCGGCCACCGACCGGAGGGTGCGCCGGCTGGTCGTCGGCGGTGCCGGCGCCCCGTTCGTCGAGCCCGGTGGAACCGAGCGCCACGCCGCCCTGATGGCCCGGCTGGCCGCCGCGCTGGAGGCGGCCGACGTCGCCGACGTGCGCGACCCCGCCACCGTCGACTTCCGCCGGATGGCCGACGCCCTCGCCGCCGACCGGCACGCCCTGGCCGCGCACGCCCGCGCGGTGCACACCCGTGAGGTGGACCTGGCCGCGATCACCGCGCCCACGCTCGTCCTCGCCGGCGACGCCGATCCACTGGCGGACCGCCCCGAGGCGCTCGCCGCGGCCATCCCCGGTGCCCGGGTGGCCGTCGTCCCCGGCGACCACTCGACCGCCCTCCGGACGCCGGCCTTCGCGGCGGCGCTGGTCGACTTCCTCGGGGAGGTGTCGTGACCGACCCGAACTGCGGGGTGGCGCACGGAGCACCGGCGCCCGAGGTCACGGGGCGGGTGCTCGTCGCGGTGTTCGCGTCGCCGGTGGCCGAGGTGCTGCTGCGCTGGGGGCCCGAGCTGGGCTTCCGCACGGTGCTGCTCGACCCCGACCCCTCCCGAGGCGCCGGTGCGGTGGATCTGGCCGACGTCACCGGAGACCTCTCGGGCGCCGACCTCGTCGTCACCGACCACCACCGCCCCGAGCTCGGCGAGGTGCTGCGCGACGCCCTCGCCCGCCGGGTGCGCTGGGTCGGGGTGATGGGCAACCCGAGGCACGAGGGCCCGCACGTGGCGGCGCTGGCCGCGCTCGGCGTCCCGCCCGAGGAGGTGGCGCGGGTGCACCGGCCGATCGGGCTGGACATCGGCTCGCGGACCCCGGCCGAGATCGCGCTGAGCACGCTCGCCGGCCTGCTCGCCGACCGCAACGGCCGCAGCGGTGGGTTCGCCCACCGCCCGACGTGAGGGAGCTCGCGAGCCCACGCGGGGGCACAGCACCTCGGCGGTCGCGCTCCATCGCTGGCGTGCGGAACGGGGGCCGCGGGTGACACGTTGACCGGCACAGGAGGGCGGAACGGCCGCCCGGACGAGCGGAGGAGGACCGGGGATGGCGTCGCTGTTCAACAAGCTGACCCAGTTCGCGAACACGCCGAAGGGCCGGCAGGTCATCGCGCAGGCCACCGAGAAGGCCCAGCAGCTGGCCAAGGACCCGAAGACCCGGGCGAAGATCGACGACGCCCGCCGCCGCTTCCAGGGCGGACGCGGCACCGGACGCTGAACGGGACGCACACCGGCCCGCCCCGAGCTCGGGGCGGGCCGGTGTGCGTCTCAGGCGGCCGGGTCGGGCTGGCGCAGCAGGCCGAGCGCGGCGTCGTGCAGCCGACCGTTGGTGGCCAGCGCGCTGCCGCCGGTCGGGCCGGGGAGACCGGAGAGGTCGGTGAACGTCCCGCCGGCCTCGCGGACGATGACGTCGAGGGCGGCGAGGTCCCACACCGAGACCTCGGGTTCGCAGGCGAGGTCCACCGCGCCCTCGGCCAGCAGCACGTAGCTCCAGAAGTCGCCGTAGGCGCGGGTGCGCCACACCGACCGGGTCAGGTCGAGGAAGCCGCCGAGCAGCCCGCGCTCCTCCCAGCCGGAGAGGCTGGAGTAGGACAGGCTGGCGTCCGACAGCCGGCCGACGCCCGACACCGTGCAGCGGCTCGCCGACTCCAGCCGCCGGCCGGTCCAGGCACCCACGCCCTTGGCCGCCCACCAGCGGCGGTTGAGCGCCGGCGCGGAGACCAGGCCGACGACCGGCTCGTCACCGTCGAACAGCGCGATGAGCGTGGCCCACACGGGCACGCCCCGCACGAAGTTCTTCGTCCCGTCGATCGGGTCGAGCACCCACCGCCGCGGGCCGTGGCCGGTCGTGCCCATCTCCTCGCCGAGCACCGCGTCGCGGGTGCGCGCGCGGGCCAGCGTGATGCGCAGCTGCTCCTCCACGGCCCGGTCGGCGTCGGTGACCGGCGTGAGGTCCGGCTTGGTGTCGACCTGGAGGTCCAGCGCACGGAAGCGGTCCAGGCTGATCGAGTCCGCCTGGTCGGCCAGCACGTGCGCCAGGTGCATGTCCCCCGTGTAGTCCCGGCCCGGTGTCATGGGCACCGAACCTAGCGGGCGCTCAGTCGAAGACCGCGGCACTGACCCCGCTGGGACCCTCGTACTCCCGGTCGTCGATCTTCTGCAGCGCCTCGAGCACGTCCTTGTCGCCGCCCTTGGCGTGCTCGAGGATCTGCTCCTTCGTGGCCGGGTAGTCCATGCCCTTGAGGGCCTTCTGGATGTCGATGGGGCTCACCATGGCCCCGGCCTACCCCCGTCCGCCGCGGGCGATGCGCGGATACCGTCGGGGAGTGCGCGCCGCGACGATCGCCGGGCTGCTGGCCGACCCCGCCCGGCTCAAGGTCGTCGCCGCCCTCGCCCTGGGCGCCGGCACGCTCGAGGAGGTCGCCGAGGCCACCGGGCTGCCGCTGAAGGACGTCGCCCTGGCCGCGCGCCGGCTGGGGCGGGCGGGCCTGGTCCGCCGTGACCGGCACGCGCTCGAGCTGCTGACCGAGCAGTTCGGCGCCGCCGCCCGCGCCGCCGCCGAGGCCGCCCCGCCGCCGGAGCCGCTGTCCGACGACCCCGCCGAGGACGCCGTCCTCTCCGCGTTCGTCCGCGACGGCCGGCTGGTGTCCATCCCGGCCCAGCAGAGCAAGCGCCGGGTCGTGCTCGAGCACCTGGTCCGCGTCTTCGACGTCGGCGTCCGCTACCCCGAGCGCGAGGTCAACGCGCTGCTGGCGGTGTGGCACCCCGACACCGCCGCCCTGCGCCGCTACCTGGTCGACGAGGGCCTGCTCACCCGGGACGCCGGCCTCTACTGGCGCAGCGGCGGCTGGGTCGACGTCTGACGGACCCCGCCACTCGTGAGCTCGCGGCGGGACCCTGCAGGGGCCGCCGGGAACTCGCCGCCCGGGGCGACCACCGGGTCCTCCGCTCGGCCGGTGCCCGACGCCGACGACCTCCGCGCCCTCGCCGGAGCACGGGTCGACGCTGCGATCCCGCGAGCGCCGGAGGCACGTCCGGAACTGGTCCGACCCGGTGCGCGCCCGGCTGCGCCGACCGGACCGCATGCGGTGGCGCCGGCGCCGGAGGCAGGCGCGGAGGCGGCACTAGCCGAGGCGGACGGTGCCGTCGGCGCCGACCGACCAGCCCGGGTTGTGCGCGACCTCCCACACGACACCGTTCGGGTCGGCCACCAACGCGTGGAACACCCCGCCGAAGGCGCCCTCCTCCGGCGGGGTGAGCACCGTGCCACCGGCAGCGACCATGGCGTCGACCAGTGCGGTGACCGCGTCCCGGTCGGCGACGTTGTGCGCCAGCGTCACGCCGGAGACGGCGGGCCGCGCCGGGCCGCGGCCGAGGTCCTGCGCGAACTTCCCCGCCTCGAAGAAGGCCAGCACCGTGCCGGGCGCGACCTGGAAGAAGACGATCTCCCCGGGGACGTCGAGCAGCGGGCGCCAGCCCAGCCCGTCGACGTAGAAGCGGCGGGCGGCGTCGAGGTCGGCGCTGGCCAGGGTGGTGAAGTGGACCTGCTGGTGCACGGGGGTCTCCTCGTCGGTCAGGGCAGACTCGGGCTGTGAGCGGCTACCGGGAGGTGCGGGGGATGCGCACGGGTGCCGTCCTGTGGCGGGTCACGGCCGGCCCCGGGCACCGGGTGCTGCCCGACGGCGCGGTCGACCTGCTGTGGTGGCGCGAGTGCCTGGTGGTCGCCGGGCCGGACACCCGCGCGGTCGTCGTCGACACCGAGCCCGGCGAGGAGATCGCCGGACTGCGGCTGCCACCGGGTGCGGCGGCCGAGTTGCTCGGGCGGCCCGCCAGCGAGCTCACCGACGTCCGCACCGACCTCGCCGAGCTGGTCGGTGCCCGCGCAGCCGACCCGGGACGCGGTGCCTCCCGTCCAGGAGAGCTGCTCGAGCGGGCCTACGCCGCTCTGTGGCGACGGGCCGACCCCGACCCCGCCGCGCTGCGGCTGGCCGCGGCGCTCGACCGATCCCTGACCGTCGGCACCCCGGTCGGGCGGGTGGCCGCGCGGACCGGCCTGCCGCTGCGGACCCTGCACCGGGTCAGCACGCGGGCGTTCGGCTACGGCCCGAAGACGCTGACCCGCATCCGCCGCTTCCAGCTCGCCCTCGACCGGGCCCGGCGCGGTGAGCCCCTGGCCGAGGTGGCCGCCACCGTCGGCTACGCCGACCAGGCGCACCTGACCCGCGAGGTCACCCGGCTGGCCGGGTTGCCGCCGCGGCGGCTGCTCGGGGGTTGAGGGTGGGGGCACGCCTCGAGCCTGGTCCCGATCGGGGCGGCCGTCTTGTACGGATCGGCCAGCTCAGTAGCCGGGGCCGAGCTGGCCGACGGCGTCGAGCAGGCGGCGCAGGCTCTCCAGCCGCTCGCGGCGGGCGGGCGGACCGGCGTCGGCCCAGGCGTCCAGCGCGCAGTCGGGGTCCTCGGCGGTGTGCCCGCAGCCGGGCGGGCAGTCCACCGCGGCCTCGGCGACGTCGTCGAACGCGGCGACGACGTCCTCGGCGGTCACGTGCGCCAGGCCGAACGAGCGGATGCCCGGGGTGTCGATGACCGTGCCGCCACCGGGCAGGTCCAGCAGCACCGCCGAGGACGACGTGTGCCGGCCCTTGCCCACCTTGGTGACCTCGCCGGTGGCCCGGTCGGCGTCGGGCACCAGCCGGTTGACCAGCGTGGACTTGCCGACGCCGGACTGGCCGACCAGCACGCTCATCCGTCCGTGCAGCCGCTCCAGCAGCGGGTCCAGCGGCGCCTCCCACGACATCGGGACGGCGTCGACCTCCAGGCCGGCGTAGCGGTCGAGCAGCGGCTGCGGGCTGGCCAGGTCGGTCTTGGTCAGGCAGAGCAGCGGCTCGAGGCCACCGGCGTAGGCGGCCACCACGCAGCGGTCGAGGAAGCCCAGCGCGGGGTCGGGGTCGGCGACCGCGGTGACGATGACGAGCTGGTCGGCGTTGGCCACCACCACGCGCTCGGTGGGGTCGGTGTCGTCGGCGGTGCGGCGCAGCGACGTCGTCCGGTCCTCGATGACGACGATGCGGGCGAGGGTGTCCGGCCGGCCGCTGGTGTCGCCGACCAACCGAACCCGGTCGCCGACGACGACCCCGTGCCGGCCGAGCTCGCGGGCGCGCATCGCGGTCACCTCGAGCGGGACGCCGTCGGGGCCCTCGATCCGCACCGTCATCCGGCCGCGGTCGACGGCGACCACCAGACCCGGCACGGCGTCGGAGTGGATCGGCCGGGTGCGGGTGCGGGGCCGGGAGCCGCGCCGGCTGGGCCGGACCCGGACGTCGTCCTCGTCGGACCGGGAGTCGTGCCTGCGGGGACTCAGGGCAGGGCTCCCGCGGGCGTCTCCAGCATCCCGTCCCACCGCGCCACGAAGTCCGGCAGCGTCTTGCTCACCGCACCCGGGTCGCGCACCTCGACGCCCTCGACGGCCAGCCCGAGGACGGCCGCGGCGTGCACCATCCGGTGGTCGGCATAGCTGTCCAGGCGCGCCGCCCGGTGCGGCCCCGGCTCGATCACCAGGCCGTCGGGCAGCTGCTCGACGCGGGAACCGACCGCGGTGAGCACCTCGTCGAGCGCCTGCAGCCGGTCGGTCTCGTGGCCGCGCAGGTGGCCCACGCCGGTCAGCCGGGAGGTCCCGTCGGCCAGGGCGCAGAGCGCGGCCAGCACCGGCGTCAGCTCGCCCACCTCGCCGAGGTCGGCGACCAGCGGGCGGATGGTGCCGGTGCCGGTGACCCGGAGGCCCTCGTCGGTGCGCTCGACGCCGGCGCCCATCGCACCGAGCAGCGCGTCCAGCCGGCCGCCGGGCTGGGTGGTCTCCGCGGGCCAGTCGCGCACCGTCACCCGCCCCCCGGTCACGAGCGCGGCCGCGAGGAAGGGGGCCGCGTTGGACAGGTCGGGCTCGAGCACCTCGTCGCGCGCGGCGACGGGGCCGGGGGAGACCCGCCAGCCCCGCTCGGTGCGGACGACGTCGACGCCGCGCTCGCGCAGCGACTCCACGGTCATCTCCACGTGCGGCATCGACGGGACCCCGCCGGCGAGGGCGAGGTCGAGGCCCTCGTCGAAGCGGGCCGCGGCCAGCAGCAGCCCGGAGACGATCTGCGAGGACTCGCTCGCGTCCACGGTCACCGCGCCGCCGCGCACCCGCCCGGTGCCCTGCACGGTGAACGGCGCCCGGCCGCGGCCGCCGTCGTCCACCTGCACGCCGAGGTCCCGCAGCGCCGCGATCAGCCCGGCGTTGGGCCGCTCGTGCAGCCGCGGGTCGCCGTCCACCCGCACCGGGCCGTCGGCCAGGGCGGCGACCGGCGGCAGGAACCGCAGGACGGTGCCGGCCAGGCCGGCGTCGACCTCGGCCGGACCGCGCAGCGGACCGGGGGTGACGACCCAGTCCCCGCCGTCCTCCTCGATCCGCACACCCAGGGCCCGCAACGCCGCCGCCATCAGGTCGGTGTCCCGAGCCCGCAGCGGCCGGACCAGCCGGCCCGGGCCGTCGGCGAGCGCGGCCAGCACCAGCGCCCGGGCCGTCAACGACTTCGACCCGGGCAGCGCCACGACGGCGTCGACCGGGGTGACGCGGTGCGGCGTCGTCCAGACCTCGCTCACGGGACCATCCTGCCCTGTCGCGCCGACCGGCCGGCCGGCGCGACAGAGCAGGGCTCAGCCCGCGGCCGCGGCGTCCGCCGGCTTCGACTTCTTGGCCCCCGCGACGCGCACCAGCCGGCGGTTGGCGAACTCGAACATGCCCAGCTCGGAGAGCTCCCGCCCGTAGCCGGAGTTCTTCACGCCGCCGAAGGGCAGCTCCGGTGACGTCCCGGACGGCGAGTTGATCCACACCATGCCGGAGTCGACCTGGTCGGCCACCCGTCGGGCACGCTCCACGTCGCCGCTGAAGACGGTGGCCGACAGCCCGTACGGCGTGTCGTTGGCCAGCCGCACCGCCTCCTCCTCGCTGGAGACCCGGTGGACGACGCCGACCGGGCCGAACAGCTCCTCGCGGTAGGCGCGCATCTCCGGGGTGACGTCGGCCAGCAGGGTGGCGTGGACGTAGGCCCCCTCGCGGTCCGGGCGGCCGCCGCCGGCCAGCACCGTGGCGCCCTTGTCGATCGCGTCCTGCACCTGGGCGGTGAGGTCGGCCGCGGCGCGCTCGGAGGACAGCGGGCCCAGCCGCGTGGACGGGTCACTGGGGTCGCCCGGCTGCAGGCCCGAGAAGACCTCGGCGAGCCCGCTGACGAACTCGTCGTAGACGTCGTCCATGACGATGAACCGCTTGGCGGCGATGCAGGCCTGCCCGGCGTTCATGGTCCGGGACATCGCCGCGGCCTTCACCGTCTTCTCCACCTCAGGGGCGTCGAGGACGATGAACGGGTCGCTGCCGCCGAGCTCCAGCACCGACTTCTTCAGGTACTTGCCGGCCAGGGAGGCCACGGCGCTGCCCGCCCGGTCGCTGCCGGTCAAGGTCACACCGGCCACGTGCGGGTGGGCGATGACCTGCTCGACGTCGGAGATGCGCAGGAAGAGGTTGGTGTAGACCCCCTCGGGGACGCCGGCGTCGTGGAACAGCTGCTCCAGCGCGAGCGCGGTTTGCGGGTTGTTCTCCGCGTGCTTGAGCAGGATCGCGTTGCCCAGCACCAGGTTGGGTGCCGCGACGCGGGCCACCTGGTACAGCGGGAAGTTCCACGGCTCGATGGCCAGCAGGACGCCGGTCGGCTCGTTGACGACGACCGCCTCGCCGTCCATGACGTCGATGGGCCGCGGCTCCAGGAAGCGCGGGCCGTTCTTCGCGTAGTAGTCGAAGATGCCGGCGACCAGCATGGCCTCACCGGCGGCCTCGCGGACCGGTTTGCCCATCTCGCGGGTGATGAGCGCGGCCAGCTCGTCGCGGCGCTCGGTCACCAGCTCGCCGATCCGGCCGACGACCGCGGCCCGCTCCTCGACCGGCCGGCGGCGCCAGTCCTGGAAGGCCGCGTGCGCCCTCTCGACGACGCCCGGGACCTCCTCGCTGTCGAGGAAGGGGAACTCCTTCTCGGTCCGGCCCGTGGCCGGGTTGACCGTCGCGTACGGCCGGTCGCCGGTGGTGCTCGCGGTCTTGCCGACCGGGACGGTCTCGGTGGTGGTCACTGCTCTGTGCCTCCGTCGCGCTGCTCGGGTGTGTCCGGTCCCGTCCTACCCCTCGCCCCCGGGGGCATGCGCAGGGGGCGGCGGATGTCGGCACGGCGATCTACGCTCGCGATCACGGTCCGCCGGACCGAGCCGCCGCCCGCCGTCCGCCCGCAGGGAGGAGTGCCGCCGTGTGTGGCCGCTACGCCGCCAGCCGCCGTCCCGAGGACCTCGTCCTGGAGTTCGACGCGGTCCCGGCCGAGGGGCAGTCCCCGCTCCCGGCCGACTACAACGTCGCCCCGACCAAGGACGTCTACGTCGTGCGCACCAAGCGCGAGCGCGACGCGGAGGGGGCGCCCACCGGTGCCGCGCACCGCGAGCTGCGCGCCGTCCGCTGGGGCCTGGTGCCCTCCTGGGCCAAGGACCCGTCGGTCGGGAACCGGATGCTCAACGCCCGCGTCGAGTCGCTCACCGAGAAGCCGGCCTTCCGCCGCGCCGCCCGCTCCCGCCGCTGCCTGGTGCCGGCCGACGGCTGGTACGAGTGGGCCAGGAAGCTCGACGGCCCCGGCAAGCAGCCGTACTACGTGACCCCGCGCGACGGCTTGGTGCTCGCCTTCGCCGGTCTCTGGGAGGTCTGGGGCGAGGGCGACGACCGGCTCTACACCTGCACGGTCATCACCGAGCCCGCCGTCGGCGCGCTCACCGAGATCCACGACCGGATGCCCCTGGTGCTGCCCCGCGAGCGCTGGGCCGACTGGCTGGACCCGGCGCGCGAGGACGTCGCCGAGCTGGCCGCGCCGACCCCGCCGGAGCTGGTGGAGGGCCTGGAGGTGCGGCCGGTGAGCCCCGCGGTCAACAGCGTGAAGAACAACGGCGTCGAGCTGACCGCCCGCGTCGAGTCGGTCGCCGCGCCGGCCGACCAGCCCG
The DNA here is from genome assembly GCF_054050595.1 of Geodermatophilus sp. SYSU D00779. Lineage (NCBI taxonomy): Bacteria > Bacillati > Actinomycetota > Actinomycetes > Geodermatophilales > Geodermatophilaceae > Geodermatophilus > Geodermatophilus sp. SYSU D00779. Next base: position 3,572 of record NZ_JBJGZQ010000037.1, on the reverse strand, counting down.
CGCTCTTCTGAGGTGGCCGACACCGAGGAGGCCCTGGCCGAGAGCGGCGACCGGACCGGCTCGGCCGCGCTGCCCGACGGGGTGGCCGCCGTCGTCACCTTCCTGGCCTCCGGCGCCGTGCTGGTCCTGGAGATCGCCGGGCTGCGGCTGATCGCGCCCTACGTCGGCATCACCCTGCAGACCAACACCGCGGTCATCGGCTTCGCGCTGGCCGCGATCGCGGTCGGGGCGTGGATGGGCGGTGCCCTGGCCGACCGCACCGACCCGCGCCGGCTCATCGCGCCGCTGCTGGTCGCCGGTGGCGCGCTCGTGGTCGCCGTCCTGCCGCTGGTGCGCTTCGCCGGGTCGGTGTTGACCGGTGCCGACGCCGGCAGCGTCCTGCTGCTGGCCGCCGTCGCCGTCGTCGTCCCCGCGGCGCTGCTGTCGGCGGTGCCGCCGATGGTCGTCAAGCTGCAGCTGGCCAGCCTCGCCGAGACCGGCTCGGTGGTGGGCCGGCTCTCGGGCATCGGCACCCTCGGCGGGATCGCCGCCACCTTCCTCACCGGCTTCCTGCTGGTCGCGGTGTTCCCGACCAGCGGCATCCTCGTCGGCACCGGCCTGGTCACCGTGCTGACGGGGATCGCGGTCGGGGTGCTGCTGCGGCGGCGCACCGGGGGTGCCGCCGGGCGGGTGCCGGTGGCGCTGCTCCTGCTGGCCGTGGCCGGCTCGCTGCTCGCCGCGGTCGCGCCCAGCCGCTGCCAGGCCGAGACCGCCTACCACTGCGCACGGGTGGCCGCCGACCCCGAGCGGGACAGCGGCCGGGTGCTGGTCCTCGACACGCTGCGGCACTCCTACGTCGACCTGGCCGACCCCACGTACCTGGAGTTCACGTACGTCCGGGCGATCGCCGCGGTCACCGACGCGATGGCGCCTGCGGGCGAGCCGCTCTCGGCTCTGCACCTCGGCGGCGGCGGGGCGACCGTGCCGCGCTACCTCGCCGCCGTCCGCCCGGGCACCGAGAGCCTGGTCGTCGAGGTCGACCCCGGGGTGGTCGCGATGGACCGCCAGCAGCTCGGGCTGACCGAGACCGACGGCCTGCGCGTCGAGGTCGCCGACGCCCGCGTCGGGCTCGAGCAGGAGGCACCCGGGGAGCGCGACCTCGTCGTCGGCGACGCGTTCGGCGGGCTGTCGGTGCCCTGGCAGCTGACCACCGTGGAGGCGCTGGGCCTGGTCGACCGCGCGCTCACCGACGACGGCGTCTACGTCGCCAACCTCATCGACCACCCGCCGCTGGCCTTCGTGCGCGCCGAGCTGGCCACCCTGCGGGCGGTCTTCCCGCACGTCGCGCTGCTCGCCCGGGACGCCGTCCTGGCGGGGGAGGAGGGCGGCAACGTCGTCGTCCTGGCCTCGCAGCAGCCGCTGCCGCTCGACGCGGTCGGCACCGAGCTGGGCGAGCGGGACCTGGACTGGCGGGTGGCCTCCGGCGCGGAGCTGGCGGAGTTCGTCGGGGACGCCGAGGTGCTCACCGACGACCACGCGCCGGTCGACCAGCTGCTCACCCCGTACGCCACGGCCGGCTCCTGAACCCACCGGGACGGCCGGGCGCCCCGGCCCCCGCCCTGAGCCTGCGCCCCTGTGCCCGCCCCAGCGGTGATCATGGAGATGCGGTGGCGACACGCCCACGACGGACGTCGTGTCGCCACCGCAGGTCCATGATCGTCCGGGGGAGCGGGATGCGGCGAGGCCGTCAGCGGCCGATCGCGGCGGTGCGCGCGCGGGTCAGCCGCACCAGGTCGGCCGGTGCCAGTTCCACCTGCAGGCCCCGCCGTCCGGCGCTGACCATCACCGTGGGGAACTCCAGGGCGGACTCGTCGACGACCGTCGGCAGGGCCTTGCGCTGCCCGAGCGGGCTGATGCCGCCGAGCACGTAGCCGGTCGTGCGCTCGGCGTCGGCCGGGTCGGCCATCGTCGCCTTCCGCCCGCCGGTCGCCGCCGCCAGCGCCTTGAGGTCCAGGCTCCCGGCCACCGGGACGACGGCGACGGTCAGTGCGCCGTCCACCCGGGCGACCAGCGTCTTGAACACCTGCCGCGGGTCCTGGCCGAGCGCGGCCACCGCGGCCTCCCCGTACCCGTGTCCCTCGGCGTGCTCCGGGTCGTAGGTGTGCAGGGTGTGGGCCACCCGGGCCCGCTCGAGAGCCCGCACCGCGGGGGTCGCCGCCACGGTGCGGGAGCGTAGCCAGCGGCGCCGCCCACCTGGTTCCACCTCACACCGGGGAATGGGCGCCCACGCGCGCACGGTTGGACAGGCCGTGAGCAGCACCCTCTCCACCAGCGCACGCCAGCGCCCTGCGCTCCGGCGGCCCCCGGGCCGGCCCGGTGCCGCGCGGCTAGGATCGTCGGAGGCGGTGGCCCGCGTCCGGGCTCCGCAGAGAGGACGGTCGGTGCCTGAGGAGTCCGTGGACCGCACGCCCGAGACCACGACCGCCGACGCCGTCGAGCAGAGCTCGCCGGTCGAGGTGCCCGAAGCGCGGGAGGGCGGCAGCCGCACGGAGGTCGACGAGACCCGTGCCGAGCGCGACGCCCGTTTCGAGCGGGACGCGCTGCCCTACCTCGACCAGCTCTACCCGGCGGCCCTGCGGATGACCCGCAACCCGGCCGACGCCGAGGACCTGGTCCAGGAGACGTTCGTGAAGGCCTACTCGGCCTTCCACCAGTTCGCCGAGGGCACGAACCTCAAGGCCTGGCTGTACCGGATCCTGACCAACACCTACATCAACAGCTACCGCAAGAAGCAGCGGCAGCCGCAGCAGTACCCCACCGACCAGGTGCAGGACTGGCAGCTGTACGCCGCCGAGGAGCACACCTCCAGCGGCCTGCGCTCGGCGGAGATCGAGGCGCTGGACCACCTGCCGGACTCCGACATCAAGGAGGCCCTCCAGCAGCTGCCGGAGGACTTCCGCCTGGCGGTCTACCTCGCCGACGTCGAGGGGTTCGCGTACAAGGAGATCGCCGAGATCATGGGCACGCCCATCGGCACGGTGATGTCCCGCCTGCACCGCGGCCGCCGCGGGCTGCAGAAGCTGCTGGCCGACTACGCCCGGGAGCGCGGCTTCGTCCGGGCCGGTGCCGGGGAGGAGGCGAGCCGTTCATGACCAGCGACCAGCGTCCGGACGCCGGCGAGCCGATCTCGATCGACTCCTGTGACGACGTCCTGTCCCACGTGTTCGAGTTCCTCGACCACGAGACCGAGCCCGCCCGGCGCGAGGTCATCGCCGAGCACCTCGAGGACTGCTCGCCCTGCCTGCGGCAGTTCGGCATCGAGCAGGAGTTCAAGGCCCTGGTCCGCCGTCGCTGCGGGGGCGACACCCCGCCGCCCGGCCTGCGGGACCGGATCAAGCTGCAGCTGACCTCCGTCTCCTTCGAGGAGGACGGTACGCAGGTCAGCGTCGAGCGGGTCAGCGTGGAGCGCACGCAGGAGCGGCCCACCACCGCCTGAAGGACCACCCTCCCCCCCACGCTCGGCGCGGGCTCCTGGGGGTGGCCTGAACGCCAGAGGCCCAGAACCCGACGGGTTCTGGGCCTCTGGCGTTCAG
>NZ_JBJGZQ010000036.1:0-36764 GCF_054050595.1 Geodermatophilus sp. SYSU D00779 | reverse complement strand
CCCCCCCCCCCCCCCCCCCCCCCCCCCCCCCCCCCCCCCCCCCCCCCCCCCCCCCCCCCCCCCCCCCCCCCCCCCCCCCCCCCCCCCCCCCCCCCCCCCCCCCCCCCCCCCCCGCGACCGCGGCCGTCCCGGCGGGACCTCGTGCCGTCCGGGAGCCTCTCCCGCAGCGCGCGGGACCGCTGCCCGGGAGCGTTCCCCACCGGACGTCGGGACCCCGGCAGGCGCGCCCACCGGCGCCGTCCGGAGCCGGGCGGCGGGCCACAGCGCGCGGCCGGGCCGGCGAGCGCGAGCGGGACGGTCAGCGGGTGCGCCGCGACGGCGTCGGGGGCAGGCTGCACAGGGGTCGCGGTCATGCCCGTGACTCTCGGTCCGCGCGGTGTGACCGCCCTGCACGGTGGCTGTCCGTCTGCTGTGGACGTCGGCGCGTGGAGCCGGAGCGGCGCCGGGCGACGAGCGGCCGGTGGAGCCCCTCGGTGGGGGCGGCGTGGTGGGCGACCGGGCCCGGGGACGACCGCTGACCACCGGGCGGGACCGGCCGGTGGTCCGTGCCGGAGGGGGAGGAGGTGGGCACGTGGTGGGAGACCGCTGCGCCCGGGACGCCTTGGCCGACATCCGGGTCCTGCTCGTCGACGACCACCCGATGGTGCGCAGGGCACTGGCCGAAGCGCTGTCCGACGAGGACGACCTCACCGTCGTCGGCGAGTGCGAGGACGGGTCGGAGGCGGTGGAGGCCGCCATGCGGCTGCGACCCGACGTCGTGTTCATGGACGTGTCCATGGCCGGGACGGACGGGTTCGCGGCCACGGCGGCGCTGCGTGCGGCCCGACCCGAGGCCCGGGTCATCGTGCTGACCGGGGAGGGCCCCGAGGTGCGATCCGAGGCCGTGGTCGCCGGTGCGCACGCCCTGGTGCCGAAGGGCACCCGTCTCGGTCCGCTGCTCCGCTGCCTGCGCACGGTCGCCGGCGGTGGCACGGACTGTCCCTACTGCCTGTGACGACCTCCGGCTGCCGTCCTGCCGGCTGTCGCCGGCGGCCGGTCCGGAGCAGGATGGGCGGCGTCGGTCGCAGCCACCCGAACCGACGGTGCGGACCGCGGTCCGCCCCTCACCTCCCCAGCCGCAGACAGCGGGCCAGGAGGAGCCGAGATGTCCCGTTCCCCCCGGAGCACGTCGGCCGCGGTGCTGGCCGGCCTCCTGCTCACCTGCCTGCCCGCGCCGGCCGCCCTGGCCACGCCCGCGCCGGGTCGGCCGCCCGTCGTCCACACGCAGTCGGGCGCGGTGAGCGGCGTGCAGGCCGAGGGCGTGGACGGCTACCTCGGCATCCCGTACGCCGCACCGCCCGTCGGAGCGCTGCGGTGGAGCCCACCGCAGCCACCCGCGCGGTGGGACGGCGTCCGCGCGGCCGACGCCTACGGCAACCGCTGTCCGGCGACCGAGAGCGCGAACGGCCCGCGCTCGGAGACCGAGGACTGCCTCTTCGTCAACGTGCAGCGACCCGCCGGGACCACGCCCGAGGACCGCCTGCCGGTCTACGTGTTCATCCACGGCGGCGGCCTGGTGAACGGCAGCTCGAACCAGGCCGACATGGCCGCGATCGTCGCGGCGACCGGGATCGTCGGGGTCACGATGAACTACCGGCTCGGCCTCCTCGGCTTCCTGGGGCACCCGGAGCTCACCGCGCGCCAGGGCGAGTCCGGCAACTACGGGCTGATGGACCAGCAGGCGGCGCTGCACTGGGTGCAGCAGAACATCGCCGCCTTCGGCGGCGACCCCGCGCGGGTGACGATCGGTGGGGAGTCGGCCGGCGGGTGGTCGGTCTGCTCCCACCTCGTCGCCCCGGGGTCCCGGGACCTGTTCGCCGCGGCCATGATCCAGAGCGGCTCCTGTCCGAGCCGCAGCCAGGACGCCGCGGACGCCCAGGGCCAGGTCGTCGCGCAGGCGGTGGGGTGCGCCCCGTTCGCGAGCGCGGTGGCCTGCCTGCGGGACACGCCGGTGGGCGAGCTGATCGACGCCCCGACCCCCGTCGTCCCGCCGGTCGCCGGCACACCGTTCCTGCCGTCGGACCCCCGCCTAGCGGTCGCGACCGGGGACTTCGCGGAGGTCCCCGTGGTCGTCGGGGCCACCCGGGACGAGGGCCGCACCTTCATGGCCGGGAGCATCGGCTGGACCCGGGAGCAGTACGAGACGTGGGTCCGCGAGGCCTTCGCCGAGGACGCCGACGCCGTCCTGGCCCGCTACCCGTGGCCGGCCGACGCCGACGAGTTCACCGGCGCCCACCTCGCGGGCGCGATCGTCACCGATGCCGGCCGCGCGTTCGGCATCGGCGGCTGCCCCAACCGGGCGCTCACCCGTGACCTCGCGGCGCACGTGCCGACGTGGGCCTACGAGTTCGCCGCCCGCGCCGGGCCCGGGGTGCGGCCGATCCCGGGCTACGAGTGGGGTGCGGGGCACGCCGCCGAGCTGGCGTACCTGTTCCCGAGCTTCGACAACGGCGTGCCCATCGCCCCCACGTTCGACGCCGGGGAGCAGCAGCTGGCGGCGGAGATGAAGCAGTACTGGGGCGCCTTCGTCCGGCAGGGCGACCCCGCCGTCCCCGGGCAGGCGGCCTGGCCGTCGTACGGCGACGAGCAGGTCGTGCTCTCCCTGCAGCCCGCCGGCCGGAGCGCCGCCGTGCCCGACGCCGCGGTCGCCGAGGAGCACCAGTGCGCGTTCTGGGACCCGCTGACCGCCGGCGGCGCCTGACCGGCCCGGCCCCTCGCCGCTGCGGCCCGGGGGAGCGACGGCCTCAGGGGCGCGCGCGGTCGATCAGCCGGGACAGCACGACCTCGCTGCGCGTCTGGTGGACGTTGGGCTGCTGCCGCAGCCGCTCGATGGCCTCCTCCAGGTGCGGGATGTCGGCGGCCAGGATGTGGACCAGCGCGTCCGCGGAGCCGGTGACGCTCCACGCGCCGACGACCTCGGGGACCTCCCCGAGGCTGCGCCGGAGCTCCAGCGGGGACGGCGTCCCCTCCCAGAACACCTCCACGTAGGCCTCGGTCGTCCAGCCGAGCACCTCCGGGTCGACCAGCGCGGTGAAGCCCCGGATCACCCCGTCGGCCAGCAGCCGGTCCACGCGGCGCTTGACCGCCGGCGCGGACAGGCCGACCTCGTCGCCGATGACGGCGTACGTGGCGCGGGCGTCGCGGGTCAGGCAGCCGATGATCTGCCGGTCGAGCGGGTCCAGGCGGTCCGCGGGCCTCTGCAACACATCGAGCACCGTAGGCCCTGGAACGCAACGGATCCACGCGGAGGGCGCAACGCAGGTGCATTGATGCCGGTGTCCGGCCTCTCTAGCCTCTGGTCACGGCCGGCGCCCGGTGACCCCGGGGCCGGCCGGTGGCGAGTCCGACGCCCACCCGGAGGAGGCCCCCCATGACCACGCCGCGGCGCACCGACAGGTCGCTGTCCTCGAGCGAGCACACGACGCTCACCGAGGCGGCGACGGCGCACAACTACGCCCCGCTGCCGGTGGTGGTGGCCGAGGCGCACGGGGCGTGGGTGACCGACGTCGACGGCCGTCGCTACCTCGACTGCCTGGCCGGGTACTCCGCCCTGAACTTCGGCCACGGGCACCCGGTCCTGCTCCGGGCGGCCCGGGAGCAGCTCGAGCGGGTCACGCTCACCAGCCGCGCGTTCTACAACGACCGGCTCGGCCCCTTCGCCCGCGACCTGGCCGCGCTGGCCGGGATGGAGCGCGTGCTCCCGATGAACACCGGGGCGGAGGCGGTGGAGACCGGGATCAAGGTCGCCCGGCGCTGGGGCTACCGGGTCAAGGGCGTCCCGGCCGACCGGGCGCGGATCGTCGTCGCGGCGGGCAACTTCCACGGCCGCACCACCACGATCGTCAGCTTCTCCACCGACGAGTCGGCGCGCGAGGGCTTCGGCCCCTTCACCCCCGGCTTCACCGTGGTGCCCTACGGGGACGCCGACGCGCTGCGGGCCGCGCTCACGCCCGAGACGGTCGCGGTGCTGCTCGAGCCGGTGCAGGGGGAGGCCGGCGTGGTCGTGCCGCCGCCCGGCTACCTCGCGGCGGTCCGGCAGGCGTGCACCGACGCCGGGGTGCTGTTCATCGCCGACGAGGTGCAGTCCGGGCTGGGCCGGACGGGGGCCACCTTCGCCTGCGAGCTCGAGGGCGTCGTCCCCGACGTCTACCTGCTGGGCAAGGCCCTGGGGGGCGGCATCGTCCCGGTGTCGGCGGTGGTGTCCACCTCCGCGGTCCTCGACGTCCTCACCCCGGGCAGCCACGGGTCGACGTTCGGCGGCAACCCGCTCGCGGCGGCGATCGGTCACGCCGTGGTGGGGCTGCTGGAGACCGGCGAGTACCAGGAGCGCGCGGCCAAGCTCGGCGTGCAGCTGCGCGACCGGCTCGACGACCTGGTCGGGCACGGCGTCCAGGCGGTGCGCACGCGCGGGCTGTGGGCCGGGATCGACGTCGACCCCGCCCTGATGACCGGGCGCGCCGCGTGCGAGCGGCTGGCCGCGTGCGGCGTCCTGGTCAAGGACGCCCACGGGCAGACCATCCGGCTGTCCCCGCCGCTGGTCGTCGAGCCCGCCGACGTCGACCGGGCCGTGGACGCGTTGGCCGCGGTCCTCGAGGAGGCGGCGCGCTGACCCCGGACGCCGCGCACGCCGGAGGACACACTCGGCTGGTCGATTGACAATCGATAGGTAGTTGCCGAAACTCGATGCGTGACGACGACGCGTCGGGTGGTCGGCCCGCTCAGGTTCCTGCTCGCGGTGGCGTTCGCCGCCCTGGTGCTGGCGCAGGTGTTCTTCCTGCCGGCGCTGTCGGGGGCGATGGCGGAGGACTCACCGGAGCTGGCGCACCTGCGGTGGCCGACGCTCGTGGTCGCCGTCCTGGGGCTGGGCTGCGTCCAGGTCGTCATCGCGTGCACCTGGAAGCTGCTCACCCTGGTCGAGGACGACCGCATCTTCAGTGCGGCGTCCATGGTCTGGGTGGACGCGATCGTGGGGGCGATCGCCGCCGCGTGGCTGCTCCTCCTCGGCACGTTCGTCTGGTCCCTGGTGGGCGTGGGCCTCCCGGGCCCGCCGGTCGTGCTCCTGCTGATGCTGGTGGCCGGAGCCGTGGTCGGGCTGCTCGTGGTGGTGATGCGGGCGCTGCTGCGTCAGGCCACGACGCTGCGGACGGACATGGAAGCGGTCATCTGATGCCGATCGTCGTGCGCATCGACGTCGAGCTGGCCAAGCGCAAGATGAGCGTGGGGGAGTTCGCCGACCGGGTCGGGCTGACGCCGGCGAACGTCGCGGTCCTGAAGAACGGCCGGGCCAAGGCCGTCCGGTTCAGCACGCTGGAGGCCATGTGCCGGGTGCTCGGCTGCCAGCCCGGCGACCTGCTCGAGTGGGTCCCCGACGAGCACGAGGCCCCGCACGCCGCCCACGAGGCGCGCCGGTGAGGGACGACGCCGACGTCCTCGTCGTGGGGGCCGGCCTGGCCGGGCTGCACACGGCCACGCTGCTCGCCCGCCAGGGGCACGAGGTGCTCCTGGCCGAGCGGCGACCCGGGCTGACCGGCGCGATCCGGACCACGGGCATCTTCGTCCGCAAGACGCTCGACGACTTCCCGCTGCCCCCGGAGCACCTCGGCCCGCCGATCCGGCGCGTGGTGCTCCACCCCCCGGGACGCGGCCGTCCGGTGACCCTCGAGAGCGACCGCGACGAGTACCGGGTGGGCGACATGGCTCCGCTGTACGCGGCGGCCGCCCGCGCCGCGGCCGACGCCGGCGTCCGCATCGAGCTGGGCACCCGCTACGAGGGACGGCGGGACGGCGCGCACCTCCTGACCGGTCCGGACGGGCCGACCCGGGTGCGGGCGCGGTTCGTCGTCGGCGCGGACGGCGCCCGCTCGCGCGTGGCCCGCGACCTCGGGCTGGACCGCAACCGGCACCTGCTGGTCGGCGCCGAGGAGGTCTTCGCGATCCCGCGCGGCACGGAGCCGCCGACGTTCCACTGCGTGCTCGACCCCTCCCTGGCGCCCGGCTACCTGGCCTGGGTGGTCAACGACGGGCGGCACGCCCACGTCGGCGTCGCCGGCTACGCCGACCGCTTCCCCGACGGCATGCGACGGGCGCTGGACCGGTTCGGCGCCTCGGCGCCCGGGCTGCCCGACGCCGACCGTCCCGGGGAGGTCGAGCGGCGGGGCGGCCCGATCCCCGTCGGGGGCCTGCTGCGCCGGATCAGCGGTCCTGGCGGACTGCTCGTCGGGGACGCGGCCGGTGCGGTCTCCCCGCTCACCGCCGGCGGCCTCGACCCGTGCCTGCGCCTGTCGGTGCACGCGGCCGACGTCCTCGACGACGCGCTGCGCAGCGGGCGGCCGGACGCGCTCGAGCGGTACGACGGTGCCGCGCTGCGCGCCCGCTTCCGGGGGCGGCTCGCGCTGCGCAGGGGACTGGCCCAGGTGCGCACGCCGGCCGTCGCCGCGGCCGCGTTCCCCCTGCTGCGCACGCCGGTCGGACGCGCGGCGGCCCGCCGCATCCTCTTCGGCGACCGGTCCTTCCCCGCCCCCTGACGGCGCTCCCGGTCGGCGCTCGGCGGAGCTCACGGGACCGGGCTGGAGGCGCTGGGGGTGAGGTCAGCGGTCCGGGTCGTTGGCGGTCACGCAGAAGGGCAGGCCGGCCGGGTCCTCCAGGGCGACGAACCCGTTGCCTGGCCAGAGCTCCCGGGCGCCCAGCGCCCGTACCCGGGCGACCTCGGCCGCCAGGTCGTCGCTGCCGAGGTCGAGGTGGGCGCGGGCCCGCGGAGCCCCGTCGTCGTCGCCGAGCCGCTGCACGAGCAGCTGCACCGGGCTCTCGGCACGGTGCACCAGGCGGGCGAACTCCGGGTCCTCGACCGGCTCGTCGGCCCAGCCCGTCGCCGACCGCCAGAACGCCAGCTCGGCGTCGTACCGCTCCGCGGGGACGTCGACGCAGAGCTGCACCAGCCGGCTGAGGTGCCCGCCCGGCCATGCCGTGGCGGCGGGCCGCCGGTGCGGTGAGGACTCGGCGCAGACGCAGAAGGGCAGCCCGGCCGGGGAGGTCATGACCTGCCACCCGTCCCCGGGGTGCTCCCGGACCGCACCGAGCCGCTCGAGGCGGGCGGGGTCGACGTCGAGGTCGCCCAGCAGGTCCAGGTGCACCCGCGGCGCGCCGTCGATGGTCTGCACGTGCAGGTAGGGGGTGCCGGTCGGCGGCGTGAGCGAGGTGAACTCCGGGTGGCCGGGCCACGCCTCGCCCGGGGACCAGCCGGTCACCGCCGACCAGAACGCCCGCGTTCCCTCGACGTGCCGGGCGGGCACGTCGACGAAGGCGTGCACCCACGCCACCGGTGTCGGCACGAGGGCGAGGTTGGCACATCCGCCGCCGTCGGCACAGCGTGGCGGTTCCGGGTGGTCCAGGGTGCCGCGGTCAGGCGCCGGTGTCCCGGGCGCGCCGCGACAGCGCGGCGGCGCGGTCCGCGGCACGGTGGTCCGGTGGGACGACGCCCGAGGTGGGGGGGGGTGTGGTCGAGGCACCCGACCTGCCGGGTGACTGCTGGCGGACGTCGTCCCCGGTGGCGGGGCGCCCCGGGCCGGTCAGGTCGTCGGCGTCGACGGGACCGGGCGCGGCAGCAGGGCCTCTGCCGGGCCACCCGTGCCGTCCGGCGGGGCGACGTGGGGACGCCGCCCGGCGCGGGGGGCGCGGCCGTACCCCGCGCGGTGTGCCGGGCCTCACCGCGGCGATCCGCCGGCGGGGCCCGGCCCGCTCGTACGGTGAGGGGACGCGCCCGCACGCCGGTCGGTGGCTCGGGCGCGCGAGCCACCGACCCAGCGCAGCAGGGCGACGACGTCCCTGCCGGACCGAGGACAGCGCCATGCCCCACCCCTCCGCCTCCGACGCAGCACGGCGGACCCGCCGCCTGCTGCGCGGCCTGGTCCGCGCGCCCCGCGGGAGCGCCCGCCCCGCGGCCGTCGTCCGGTGGGTGGGGCAGCTGGGGCTCCTCGACTCCTGGTCCCCGGACAGCCACCGCCTGGGCTCCCCCGCGGCCGCGCGCCGGCAGCTGCGCGACGAGTGGACCCGTTCCGGGGACCTCACCGAGACCCAGGCCCGCGCTCTGCTGACCCTCGACGAGGCGACGCCCTGGCGGCTCTGACCCGCCTCGGGGGATCGGGGCGTGGTCGTGCTCGACCTCGACCTCGACCACGCCACGTCGGAGGTCCACGACCGGATCCGTCAGCGACCCCCCCCGGGTCCGTGCACCTGGTCCCCGGCGTCCGTCCGGCGAGCTACGAGGACCCGGAGCCGGACTCCCACCCGTGCGGCGCGTCACGACACCGCCCCGCGGGCGAGCTGACCCCACGGGCCGCAGCGCCGGCCGTCACGCAGCCCAGCGCCGTCCCGGTCCCGGGGGAGTGGTGGGCCCGTCGCAGGGACGGGTCCGCGGATCCCGCACCGTGGACGCCCCCGTCCACGGAACGGCGTCGTTCTGCGTGGCCCCTCGCCATCCCCCATGATTCGTTGCTGACGCCTGGACCCCAACCGTCCCGCAGGGCACGAGGGAGCGGACATGGCACACGGACCCGCCGCCGAGGGCGGCGACCTCCAGAAGGGCCTCAAGCAGCGCCACCTCACGATGATCGCCATCGGCGGCGTCATCGGCGCGGGCCTGTTCGTCGGGTCCGGCGCGGTCATCGGGAGGGTCGGCCCCGCCGCCTTCCTCACCTACGCGATCACCGGTGTCCTGATCGTCATGGTCATGCGGATGCTCGGCGAGATGGCGGTCGCCAACCCGTCGACGGGGTCCTTCGCGGACTACGCGCGGCAGTCGCTCGGCGGCTGGGCGGGCTTCAGCGTGGGCTGGCTGTACTGGTACTTCTGGGTCATCGTCGTCGGCTTCGAGGCCGTGGCCGGGGCGGAGATCCTGCAGCGCTGGCTGCCCGGCGTACCGCTGTGGGTCATGGCGCTCGTCCTGATGCTGCTGATGACGGCGACCAACCTCTTCTCGGTGGCCTCCTACGGCGAGTTCGAGTACTGGTTCGCCGGGGTCAAGGTCCTCACGATCATGGCCTTCATCGCCCTGGGCGCGCTCTTCGTCCTGGGGCTGTGGCCGGGCCGCGACCTGGACTTCTCCAACCTCACCGCGAACGGCGGGTTCCTCCCCAACGGCGTCGGCGCGCTCTTCTCGGGCATCGTCATCGTGATCTTCTCGATGGTCGGTGCGGAGATCGCCACCATCGCCGCGGCCGAGTCCGCCGAACCCGAGCGTGGGATCGCGAAGGCGACGAACTCCGTGGTCTTCCGGATCTCGATCTTCTACGTCGGCTCGATCTTCCTGCTGGCCACGATCCTGCCCTGGAACTCCACGGAGCTGGGTGACTCGCCGTACGTGGCCGCGATGGAGGAGATGGGGATCCCGGCGGCGGCCGAGATCATGAACGCGGTGGTGCTGACCGCCGTCCTGTCCTGCCTGAACTCCGGCCTCTACACCGCCTCGCGCATGCTGTTCGTGCTCGCCGCCCGGCACGAGGCCCCGGGCCGGATGCTCTCGATCAACAGGCGCGGGGTGCCCGCCTGGGCGATCCTGTCGTCCTCGGTGATCGGGTTCCTCTGCGTGGTCGCCGCCTACGTGTCCCCGAACACCGTGTTCCTCTTCCTGCTGAACTCCTCCGGCGCGATCATCCTGTTCGTCTACCTGCTGATCGCGCTCTCCGAGCTGCGGATGCGGCCGACGATCTCGCCGGAACGGCTGCGGGTGAAGATGTGGTTCTACCCGGTCCTCACCCTGCTCACGGCGGCTGCCATCGTCGCGATCCTCGTGCAGATGTTCGTCGACCCGGACACCCGGTCGCAGCTCCTGCTCAGCCTGCTCGCCTGGGCACTCGTGCTGGTCGCCTACGCCGTCCGGCGCAGGGCGATCGGGGACGCCCACCTGACCCCGGAGGGGACCGCCGCCGAGCGGCGTGCGGACCGGTGGATGCACGAGCACGGCGCCGTGGTCGACGTGGAGGTCGACGCCGCCGTGGGGGAGGGGCGCCTCGACCCGAAGGTGGTCCGGCGGATGGACGAGGAGGGCTATCCCAACGAGGCCCCGTGACCTCGGAGGTGGAGGTCAGTCGGCGGTCATGGCCCGACGGCGGACCCGCTCGTCGTAGCGGTCCCGCCGGGCGCTGACCGGCCGGCCGAGGTACTCGCCCAGCGTGACCCCGGCGGCGAGGGCGAGCCCGATCGCCGAGGCCCCCACCAGGGCGGCCAGCCCACCCTGGATGTCGGCCTCGACGACGATCGCGAACAGACCCCGGTAGATCGCCAGCCCCGGCAGCAGCGGGACGATGCCGCAGACCGCGACGAGCTGCGGTGGGATCCGGAGCCGGTCGGTCAGCACCTCCCCGCTGAACCCGAGGACGGCAGCCGCGGCCCCGCTGGCCAGCGCCGGACCGGCACCCAGCCCGCCGGCCGCCCAGGACGTCGTCCACGCCAGGGCTCCGGCCGCCGCGGCGAGGACGATGGCGCGCGGTCGGGCGTGGCAGGCCAGGGACCAGCCCCCGGCGATCCCGGCCGACGCGGCCAGCCCGACGGCGAAGGGCACGGTCGAGGACGCGGCGTTGACGACGTCCAGCAGGATCCCGGCCCGCGAGGCGACGTCCAGCACGCCGGCGATGCCCACGACGATGCCCGCGGTCAGCGTCACCACCTCGAAGGCCCGGGCCGCCGCGGTCACCGGGAAGCCGCTGATCGCGTCCTGGGCGGCGCTCACCAGGGACAGCCCGGCCAGGAGCACGACGATGCCCGCCGCGACGACCAGCGAGGTGCGCACGTCGACGTCCCAGGCGAGCAGGAGCACGGCGACGCCCGTCGCGAGCGCGGCCCCGGCCGCCTGCTGGAAGAACAGCGGCAGGCTGCGCCGGTTGAGCACGCGCAGCACCTGCTCGATCAGGGCGGTGGTCAGCGCCGCGATGAGGGCCTCCAGCCACCCGCCGCCGAGGAGGAACCCGACGGAACCGGCGACGCCGGCCCAGCCCAGCGCGCTCACGGTGCGGCGGTACGTGGAGGGTGCCGACACGACGCCGTCCAGCCGGCGGTGCGCCTCCTCGACGTCCAGGCCGCCCCCGCCCACCGCACGGGCCAGCTCGGTGATCCCCTGCAGGCGGGTGTAGTCCGTCCGGCTCGTGCGCACGGTCCGCATGGCGGTGAGCGGCACCGCGTCCTCGCGGTCGTAGCTGACCGTGATCGACGTGAAGGTCACGTCGACCTGGCAGTGCGCCAGCCCGTAGCCGGCGGCCACCCGCAGCACCGTCGCGGTCACGTCGGCCGCGGAGGCCCCGACGGCCAGCATCGACGCCCCGATGCGCAGGGCCAGACCCAGCGCGGCGTGCGCGGTGAGGTCGTCCATCCCGCCGCGCTGCGCCCGCAGGCCGATCGGCGCGGTCGGTGGGCTGTTCCCCGCGATGGCCTGCCAGGCCCGCTCCGGCATGCGCGCGTACGTCGAGAGACGGGACCGGGCACGGGTGGACACGCTCCCAGGCTAGGTCGGCACCGCCCGGGGGGCGGGGGGACGACCCCCGCGTCGTCCGGTCAGCGGGGGCGGCCGGGCGTCATCGAGGTCCGGATGGCGTCGACGACCGCGCGCACCCCCGGCTGCGGCGCGGGCTCCCGGCGGTGCGCCAGCACCATGGTCCGCTCCACCCGGTCGGTGAGGGGCACCGTGGCCGGTCCCCCCCGGCACAGCGCGAGCACCGGGTCCGCGACCGGCGCGACGCCGCGACCGGCGCGACGCCGAGGCCGGCGGCGACCAGGGACAGCGTCGAGGCGGTGCCGGTCACGACGTGGTCGACGCGGGCCTCGACGTCCAGCCGGCGGCGGGCCAGGCGCACGGCGCGGCCGTCGGAGCTCTGCTCCGGCGGCAGGATCCACGGCTCGTCGGCGAAGTCCCGCAGCGAGGCCGGGCCCTCCGGCGCCGTGCGGCCGGCGGCGGGTGCCGTCGCGAGCAGCAGGGCCCGCGGCCGGAACGCGGCCGCCGTCATGCTGCCGGTCTCCCGGACCTCGACCGGGGTGCGCAGCTCGACCAGGTCGAGGCCGGTGTCCGTGCAGGAACGCCGAACGGCGGGGTCGACGAACCGTGGATGGTGCTGCACGCCGCCGAGCAGCATGATCGCAGCGCACCCGGCACTCGCCCCGCCCTCGAGTGAGGACCGTGATGACCGCTCCCCGGCGCCCGCCCCCGTCCTCGGCCTCGGTCGTCGTCATCGGCGGCGGCATCACCGGCCTGAGCTCGGCCCACGCCCTGGCGCGGGCCGGGGTGCGGGACGTCGTGCTGCTGGACGCCGGCGCCCTGGGGTCCGGCT
This sequence comes from Geodermatophilus sp. SYSU D00779, assembly GCF_054050595.1. Lineage (NCBI taxonomy): Bacteria > Bacillati > Actinomycetota > Actinomycetes > Geodermatophilales > Geodermatophilaceae > Geodermatophilus > Geodermatophilus sp. SYSU D00779. The sequence continues at coordinate 24,414 of NZ_JBJGZQ010000036.1, read as the reverse complement.
CGACCTGCAGGGCGGCCGGCGGCGTCCGGGCGCAGTTCTCCGACCCCGTCAACATCGCGCTCGGCGCACGCAGCCTGGAGACCTTCCGCGACTTCCCGCGGCTGTTCGGTCAGGAGATCGACCTCCAGCAGGTCGGCTACCTCTTCCTGCTCGACACCCCGGACGACGTGGCGGCCTTCGAGGCCAACGTGGCGCTGCAGAACTCACTCGGCGTCCCCAGCCGCATGGTCGGGGTCGACGAGGCCCGGCGCCTGTCCCCGCTCATCGATCCCGAGGGGCTGCTCGCCGCGGCGTACTCGCCGACCGACGGCCACTGCACGCCGGAGTCCGTCGTCCTCGGCTATGCCTCGGCCGCCCGCCGGGCCGGCGCCACGCTGCTGCCGCACTGCCCGGTCACCGGGGTCGACGTCCGGGACGGCCGGGTCAGCGGTGTGCGGACCGCGGCCGGGACGATCCGGACCGACGCGGTCGTCTGCGCCGCGGGGGCCTGGTCGGCCGAGGTCGGTTCCTGGGCGGGCGTCGACCTCCCGGTCACCCCGCTGCGCCGGCAGATCCTGGTCACCGAGCCGGTGCCCGGCCTCGACCCGCACACGCCCTTCACCATCGACTTCGCGACCAGCTTCTACTTCCACCGCGAGGGGCCCGGCCTGCTGCTGGGCATGTCCGACCCCGACGAGACGCCGGGGTTCGCGCTGTCCCGGTCCGACGCGTGGCTGCCCCGTCTCGGCGCTGCGATCGAGCGGCGCGCGCCGGCGCTGGCCGAGGTCGGCGTCGCCGGCGGCTGGGCCGGGCTGTACGAGATGACCCCGGACCACAACGCCCTCATCGGCCGGGCCGACACGGTGGAGGGCTTCCTGTACGCGACGGGCTTCTCGGGGCACGGTTTCCTGATGGGGCCGGCCGTGGGCGAGGTCGTGCGCGACCTGTACCTGGGGCGGGAGCCCTTCGTCGACGTCTCCGGGCTCAGCGCCGCGCGCTTCGCGGCCGCGGACGTCCGGCCCGAGCTGAACATCGTGTGAACCCGAACCCGAGGAGTGCCCCGTGACCGCCCTGCCCACCGCCGAGGACCTCAGCCGTTCGGCGCGGGAGGCCGCCGCCCGCTGCGGCGTAGACCTCGACGCCGTCACCGGCGACCACCCGGTGACCTCCCCGGTCAACGGCGCACCGCTGGCCTCCGTCCGCTGGCAGGGCGCGGCCGACGTGCACGACGCCGTCACCCGCGCCGGCCAGGCGTTCCAGGTGTGGCGGACGGTGCCCGCGCCGGTCCGCGGCGGGCTGGTGCGCCGCTTCGGCGAGCTGCTCCGCGAGCACAAGGCCGACCTCGGCACGCTGGTCAGCCTCGAGGTCGGCAAGATCACCTCCGAGGCCCGGGGCGAGGTCCAGGAGATGATCGACATCTGCGAGTTCGCCGTCGGGCTCTCGCGGCAGCTCTACGGCAGGACGATCAGCTCCGAGCGCCCCGGCCACCGGCTCATGGAGACCTGGCACCCGCTGGGCGTCGTCGGGGTCATCAGCGCCTTCAACTTCCCGGTCGCCGTCTGGTCCTGGAACACCGCGATCGCCCTGGTCTGCGGCGACCCGGTGGTCTGGAAGCCCTCCGAGCTCGCCCCGCTGTCGGCCCTCGCCTCGGCCGCCCTGCTCGACCGCGCGATCGCCGAGACCGGCGCCCCCGCCGACCTGAGCCAGGTCGTCCTCGGCGGCGCCGACGTGGGCGAGGCGCTGGTGGACTCCCCGGGGGTGGCCCTGCTCAGCGCCACCGGGTCGACCCGCATGGGCCGGGCGGTGGGCCCCCGGGTGGCCGACCGCTTCGGCCGCTCCCTGCTCGAGCTCGGCGGCAACAACGCCGCGATCGTGACGCCGTCGGCCGACCTGGACCTCACCACCCGCGGGGTCGTCTTCGCCGCGGCCGGCACGGCCGGGCAGCGGTGCACCACCATGCGCCGGGTCATCGCCCACGTCGACGTCGTCGACGAGCTGACCGACCGGCTCGCCGCCGCGTACCGCCGGCTGCCCATCGGCTCGCCGACCGAGGAGGGGACGCTGGTCGGCCCGCTCGTCCACGACGCCTCCTTCAAGGCGATGCAGGACGCGCTCGAGGCCGCGCGGCAGCAGGGCGGCGAGGTGGTCGTGGGCGGGCAGCGCCGGCTCGCCGACGAGGCGCCGGACGCCTACTACGTCGAACCGGCGATCGTGCGGATGCCGGGGCAGAGCGACATCGTGCGGCAGGAGACCTTCGCGCCGATCCTCTACGTCCTGCCGTACCGGACGCTGGAGGAGGCGATCGCGCTCAACAACGACGTCCCGCAGGGGCTGTCCTCGAGCATCTTCACCTCCGACCAGGCCGAGGCCGAGCGCTTCCTCGCCGCCGACGGCTCCGACTGCGGCATCGCCAACGTCAACATCGGGACCTCCGGCGCCGAGATCGGCGGGGCCTTCGGCGGGGAGAAGCAGACCGGGGGTGGGCGGGAGTCCGGCTCCGACGCGTGGCGCAGCTACATGCGCCGCGCGACCAACACGATCAACTACTCCGGCGAGCTGCCCCTGGCCCAGGGGGTGAAGTTCACCGTGTGAAGGAGGACCCCGTCCTCCCCACCCCCTGAGCCGTCAGGGGTGGGGAGGACGGGGTCCTCGGTCAGCTGCCGGCGAGGACGTCGATCGCGCGACGGCCGAGGCTGCCCGCCACGTGGCGGCGCATCTGCTCCTCGGCGGCGTCGGGGTCGCCGTCGAGGACGGCGGTCATCATCGCCGCGTGCTCGGCCTGCACCCGGGCGCGGTCGTCGGGGGAGTCCTCGCGCGCCTCGAGGGCCGCGCGGCGGTAGCGGTCGGCCTTGTCCCACAGGCCGTCGAGCAGGCCGACCAGCAGGTCGTTGTGGCTGGCCCGGTACAGCGCGGCGTGGAACGCGCGGTGCGCCTCGAGGGCGGCGAGGCCGCTGCCGGCGTCCAGGGGCTCGAGCGAAGCGGCCGCCGCGCGGATCCGGGCGGCGTCCCGCTCGTCGCGCCGCTCGGCGGCCAGCCGGACGGCGAGCGGGTCGAGCTGCTGGCGCACCTCGAACAGGCTGCGGGCCTCGGCGGCCGTGAGCGGGGCGACGCGGGCGTCCCGGTGCGCGCCGAGGAGGACCAGCCCCTCGGCCGAGAGCCGGCGCATGGCCTCGCGCAGCGGGGTGGTGCTGACGTCGAGCTCGGCCGCGAGGGCCTCCTGGTTGAGGACCGCGCCGTGGGGCAGGGCGCCGGACATGATCCGTTCGCGCACCTCGCCGTAGGCGTAGTCGGCCTTCGTGAACACCGGCGTGGCCACACGTCCCCCTCTCGTGGAGGCGGTGAGTCTACGTCCTCGATCCAGGCTATAGCCTATAAGCGAGCCTGGGGAGGTGGGCATGACCCGGAACGACAGCTTCGGTGCGCGGAAGGTCCTCGAGCTCGGTGGGGAGGGGTTCGAGACGTGGGCGGTGCACGCCGTCCCCGGCGCCGAGGACCTGCCGTTCTCGCTGAAGATCGTCCTCGAGAACCTCCTCCGGCACGAGGACGGCGTCACGGTCACCGCCGAGGACGTCCGGGACCTGGCGTCCGGTGCGGGCCGGGGTCGCGAGGTGTCGTTCGCGCCGGCCCGCGTCTTCCTCCACGACACCAACGGCATCCCGGTCCTGGCAGACCTGGCGGCGATGCGCGAGGCGGTGCGCGACCTGGGCGGCGACCCCGCCGTCGTCGACCCGGTGATCCCGGCGGAGCTGACGGTGGACCACTCGGTGGTGACCGACGTCTCCGGGCGCCCGGACGCGATGGCGCTCAACGTGGCACGGGAGTACGCGCGCCACGAGGAGCGCTACCGCTTCCTCAAGTGGGGCCAGCAGCAGTTGCACCGGCTGGCGGTCGTCCCGCCCGGGACCGGGATCATGCACCAGATCAACCTGGAGTACCTCGCCGACGTCGTCGTCCGGCGCGACGGGCGCGCCTTCCCGGACACGCTCGTCGGCACCGACTCGCACACCACCATGGTCAACGGTCTGGGCGTGCTGGGCTGGGGCGTCGGTGGCATCGAGGCCGAGGCGGCGATGCTCGGCCTGCCGGTCAGCACCCTCGTCCCGCCGGTCGTGGGGCTGGAGCTCATCGGGGAGCGGCGTCCCGGGGTGACCGCGACCGACCTGGTGCTGACCATCGCCGAGCTGCTGCGGGCCCGCGGCGTCGTCGGCAGCTTCGTCGAGTTCACCGGGCCGTCGGTCGGGGCCGTTCCGCTCGCCGACCGCGCCACCCTCGCCAACATGAGCCCGGAGTTCGGCTCCACCTGCGCGGTCTTCCCGATCGACCGGGTCACGGTGGACTACCTGCGGTTCACCGGCCGGGACGCCGAGCACCTCGCGGCGGTCGAGCGGTACGCCAAGGAGCAGGGTCTGTGGCACGACCCGGCGGCCCGGCTGCGCTTCGACGACCACATCCGGCTGGACCTCTCCACGGTGGAGCCGTCGCTGGCCGGGCCGCGCCGCCCGCAGGACCGGATCCCGCTGGCCAGCTCGCGCAGCCGGTTCCGCAGTGCGCTCGCCGAGCTGCTGGCCGAGCGGACGCCGGACGCCGCCGGCGACGCCGTGGACGAGGCCGGCGAGGAGTCCTTCCCGGCCGGCGACGCCCCGGCCCTGAGCCCGGAGGTCCGAGCGCACGAGGAGCCCGGGCTCCGACACGGAGCCGTGGCCATCGCGGCGATCACCTCCTGCACGAACACCTCCAACCCCTCCGTCATGGTCGCCGCGGGGCTGCTGGCGCGGAACGCGGTCGCCGCGGGGCTGGCGGCCAAGCCGTGGGTCAAGACCAGCCTGGCGCCCGGCTCGAAGGTCGTCACCGACTACCTGCGGCGCGCCGGCCTGGACGGCCCGCTCGAGCAACTCGGCTTCCACACCGTCGGCTACGGGTGCATGACCTGCATCGGCAACTCCGGGCCCCTGACCCCCGAGGTCGGCCAGGCGGTCGCCGACCGCGACCTGCTGGTCGCCTCGGTCCTCTCCGGCAACCGCAACTTCGACGGCCGCATCAACAACGACGTCGCCCTCAACTACCTGGCCTCGCCGCCGCTCGTCGTCGCCTACGCCCTCGCCGGCTCGATGGACGTCGACCTGCTGCACGAACCGCTCGGCGTCGACCGGACGGGGCGCCCGGTGCACCTGAGCGACCTGTGGCCCCCGGACGCCGAGATCGAGCAGGTCGTCCGGGCGAACCTCGACCCCGCGATGTTCGCCGACCGCTACGCCGACGTCTTCACCGGCGAGGAGCGGTGGGCGCAGCTGCCGGCCGGGGGAGGGGCCACCTTCGACTGGGACCCCGACTCGACCTACGTGCGGCGTCCGCCGTTCCTGGACGGCCTGCCGCCGGTCCCCGAGCCGGTCGGCGACATCACCGGCGCCCGCGCCCTGGCCGTGCTCGGGGACTCCGTCACCACCGACCACATCTGCCCGGCCGGTCGCATCCCGGCCGACAGCCCGGCGGGGGAGTTCCTGCGGGCGCGGGGTGAGACGGACCTGAACACCTACGCGTCCCGGCGCGGCAACCACGAGGTGATGCTCCGCGGCGCCTTCGGCAACCAGCGGCTGCGCAACCGGCTGGTGCCGCAGCGGCGCGGCGGCTGGACCCTCGACCACCTCGACGGCCGGGAGAAGCCGGTGTTCGAGGCGGCGGAGCACTCCCGCGCGGCGGGGACGCCGCTGGTGGTGCTGGCCGGCCGGGAGTACGGCACCGGGTCCTCCCGCGACTGGGCGGCCAAGGGGACGGCGCTGCTCGGGGTCCGTGTGGTCCTGGCCGAGAGCTTCGAGCGGATCCACCGGTCCAACCTCGTCGGGATGGGCGTCCTGCCGCTGCAGTTCCGCGCGGGGGACAGCGTGGAGAGCCTGGGCCTCACCGGGCACGAGACCTTCGACATCACGGGCCTGGAGGGCCTGAGCGAGGGGGACCGGCCCGGGTGCGTCGTCGTCGAGGCCCGGTCCGACGACGGGAGCCGGGTGCGCTTCGCCGCCACCGTCCGGGTGGACACCGCACGGGAGGCGCTCCACCTGCGCCACGGCGGGATCCTGCCCTACGTCGCCCGCCGGCTGGCCGGGGTCGCGGATCCTCCGGCGCTCAGTCCGTCGAGCGGGACGGCACCGTGATCTTGTACTGGGCGATCTTCCGGTAGAGCGTGGCGCGGCCGATGCCGAGCTCCTCGGCGGCGCGGGTCACCGTGGTGTCCGGCCGGGTGAGGCAGCGGATGATCTCGTCGCGCTCGAGCCGCTCCAGCCGGCTGAGCGGGCGGCTGCCGCCGTCGAGCACCTCCGGCGCCAGGTGGTGGACGTCGACGACGTCGGCGCGGGTCACGGCGTCGCGGACGACGCGGCGCAGCTGCCGGACGTTGCCCGGCCAGGCGTACCCGGCCAGCGCGCGGGCCGCCCGCGGGGTGAACTCGACCGCGCGGTGCCGTTCCCGGCGGGCCCACCAGTGCGCGAGCGGCAGGACGTCGTCCACCCGCAGCCGCAGCGGCGGGGCCTCGACGACGGCGTCGGCCAGCTGCGCGAGCTGTTCGGGGATCGCGGCGAACTCGGGTGCGGCCAGCACGAACGGCTGGGGCGACCCGGCCCGCCGGACCGCGGTCAGGGTCTGCGCCAGCTCACCGGCCGCCCACGCCGGCAGGTGCTGCAGCCCGGACACGATCACGCAGGTGTCCGCGTCGCGCAGCTCCGGCGTCCACAGCTCGAGCCAGGCTGCGACGTCGCCGGTCTCCGGGGCCCGCGCGTGCAGCAGCCGCTGTCGCGGGGCCAGCCGCCGGCGGGCGAGGGCGGCCAGCGTGGCCTTGCCCGCGCCCGGCTCGCCCACGACCGCCGTCACCCGGCCGGCGGCGACGGCGGCCGCCGTCTGCTCCGTCGCGGCCCGCCAGCTCGCCGACACGCACGGGTCACCGGCGTCCGGCGCGAGGTGGCTGCCGATGACGTGGAAGACCTCGCCGCGCGGCGCCGGCCGGACCGTCCGGCCACCGGCGCGCACGAGCATCAGCGCGCTGGTGGCGTGCGCCGCCGTCTGCGCCAGCCCCAGGAGCAGGCCGGAGGAGCTGCTCGACCAGGTCGTCAGGTTGATGCTGCCGGCCAGCTCGCCGGTGACCGGCTCGATCACCGGTGCCGCCGCGCAGGTGTAGCCGCGCAGGTCGGTGCAGTAGTGGTCCTCGGCGCGGACCAGCGAGGGCGCCCGGTCGGCGAGGGAGAGCCCCAGGCCGTTGGTGCCGGCGTTGCGCTCGTTGTAGGAGAAGCCCGGTGCCAGGTGCACCCGGTCCAGCGACCGCTGGATGTCGCGGTCGTCGCCGATCCGGGCCAGGACCAGTCCCTCGGAGTCGGCCACCATGAGGCTGACCGGCTCGTTGGGGATCGTGGCCTGCAGGTCGGTGAGCACCCGGTGCGCGCACTCGTAGAGCAGCGACCCGGTGTCCGGCGAGCCGCTGAAGACCGGGACGACCTCGTCCGGGGGGACGCCGTAGCCCTGGCTGCGTCGCCACGAGGCGCGCAGCCGCGGCGCCGCCGTCCGCCCGGCCAGGTCGGTGTCGGTCACGGGCCCGGTCGCGCGCGACACCTCGTCCCGGTGCACGTCCACGGGCACCTCCGCCGGCCGCGGGCGAGGGCTCACCCGCTGTGTCGTGTGTCACGAGACTGTACGCGTCGGTTCCGCCGGGCGGCGTCCCAAAGTGAGACAGCAACCGGTTCCGCGGCTGGTTGCCCGGTGCCTAACGTCGGGACCAGGGAGCGTGACCGCTCTCACAGTGAGCCGACGGAGGCCGGAGATGTACAGCAAGGACGGCGAGCAGTACTACGTCGTGGACTCCCACATCGCCCTGTGGGACGCGCGGCCGGAGAACCAGCGCAACATCCACGGCAAGCAGTTCATCGACTGCTTCTACGACTACCACCGCAACCTCAGCCCGGAGTCCGAGACCTGGGGCTACGAGGAGTACCTGTACCAGGGCGGCGAGCGGTTGATGCGCGACGTGTTCGTCGACGGCATCGTCGACCACGCGATCTTCCAGCCGGCCCGGCTGGCTGAGTTCTACCACCGGGGCTTCGGGCAGACCGAGGAGGCGTTCGCCCTCGCGCAGGCCCACCCGGACAAGCTGACCTACAACCACTACTGGGACCCGCGCGACGGCGAGAACGGCCTGGACGAGCTCCGCGCCAACGCCGAGCGCATGCAGCTCAAGGGCGTGAAGCTCTACACCGCCGACTGGCACGGCGAGTCCCGCGGCTGGAAGCTCACCGACCCGATGGCCTACCGCTACTTCGAGCTCTGCCGTGAGCTGGGCATCAGGAACATCCACATCCACAAGGGCCCGACGATCCGCCCGCTGGACCGCGACGCCTTCGACGTCGCCGACGTCGACCACGCGGCCTCGGACTTCACCGACCTCAACTTCGTGGTCGAGCACTGCGGGCTGCCGCGGCTCGAGGACTTCTGCTGGATCGCCACGCAAGAGCCGAACGTGTACGCCGGCCTGGCCGTCGCGATGCCGTTCATCCACACCCGCCCGCGCTACTTCGCGCAGATCATGGGCGAGCTCGTCTACTGGCTCGGCGAGGACCGCATCCTCTTCTCCAGCGACTACGCGCTGTGGACGCCCAAGTGGCTGGTCGAGCGCTTCGTGGACTTCCAGATCCCCGAGGACATGACCGAGTACGCCCCGCTGACCACCGAGGTGAAGAAGAAGGTGCTCGGCCTCAACGCGGCCAAGCTGTACGACCTGCCGGTGCCGGCCCACCTGCAGCTGCCCGACGCCGCCGAGACGGCCACCGGCCCGCGCGAGCCGGCCGCCGCCGACCTCGCCAGCGTCTGAGGAGGACGCCGATGACCGCCGTCCTCCCCGACCTGACCGTGACCGAGGCCGAGGTGCGCGCCGCGCTGGGCACCGTCGTCGACCCCGAGCTGGACGAGCCGATCACCGACGTCGGCTTCGTCCGCTCGGTGTCGGTCGAGGGTCGCGCCGTCGAGGTGCACCTGCGGCTGCCCACCTCGTTCTGCGCGCCCAACTTCGCCTGGCTGATGGTCTCCGACGCCCACGACGCGGTGTCCGCCCTCCCGGGGGTGGAGTCGGTGGTGGTCGAGCTCGACGACCACCACGACTCCGACCTGATCAACCGCGGCATGGCCGCCGGGCTGGGCTACCGGGGCACCTTCGGGCACGAGGCGGAGGAGTCGCTCGACCAGCTGCGGGCGACCTTCCAGCGCAAGGCGCACACCGCGGCGATGGAGCGGGCCGTCACCGCGCTGCTCCGCACCGACCCCACGGTGGACGTCGCGGCGCTCACCCTCGGCGACCTGCCGGCGGGGGAGCACACCACCGACGCGCTGCTGCGCCGGCGGGCGACCCTCGGCCTGCCCGTGGACGACGGGGCCCCGGTGCTGGTGCACGACGACGGCACCCGCCCCGACCCCGCGCAGGCGGAGATGGTGCTGCGCCGGGCCCGCTCGGTGCGCATCTCCGTCGACGGCAACGCGCACTTCTGCCGGGGCCTGCTCACCACCCGCTACCCCGGGTCGGAGGCCGATCAGACCCCCCGCCCCGAGGACCGTCGCCTGCTCCCGCTCACCGTCTCGAAGGGAACCCACCCGTGAAGGCCGTCCGCGTGCACGAGTACCACGCCGACCCTGCGATCGACGACATCCCCGAACCGCAGATCCAGGGTCCGCTCGACGTCATCGTCAAGGTCGGCGGCGCCGGGGTCTGCCGGACCGACCTGCACATCCTCGAGGGTCAGTGGGCCGACCTGCAGAACCCGGACCTGCCCTACGTGATCGGGCACGAGAACGCCGGGTGGGTCCACGCGGTCGGGGAGGGCGTCACCAACGTCGCCGTCGGTGACACCGTGATCCTGCACCCTCAGCCCAGCTGCGGCCTGTGCATGGCCTGTCGCGCCGGCCGGGACATGCAGTGCGAGAACGCCTTCTTCCCGGGGCTGTCGAACAACGACGGCGGCATGGCCGAGTACCTGCGCACCACCGCCCGCGCCTGCGTGAAGCTCGACCCGTCCACCAACCCCGCCGACGTCGCCGCGCTCGCGGACGCCGGCATCACCGCCTACCACGCCGTCCGCAAGGCCCTGCCGCTGCTGCACCCCGGCACGACGGCGGTCGTGCAGGGGGCCGGCGGTCTCGGCCACATCGGCGTCCAGTGCCTGGCCGCGCTGTCGGGCACCCGGATCGTCGTCGTCGACCGCAACCCCGACGCCCTGGAGCTCGCCCGGCAGATCGGCGCGGACGAGACCGTGGTCGCCGACGGGAACCAGGTGCAGGCGGTCCAGGACCTCACCGGCGGCGGCGCGAACGTCGTCTTCGACTTCGTCGCCGAGCAGGGCGCGGAGATGGACGGCTGGCACATGACCGGCCCGGCCGGCTCGTACTACGTCATCGGGTACGGCGGTGAGCTCCGGATCCCGACGCTGGACTTCGTCGCCGGGGAGAAGAACATCGTCGGCAACATCGTCGGCACCTACACCGACCTGGCCGAGCTGATGGTGCTCGCGCAGGCCGGGAAGGTCACCCTGCACACCCAGCAGTACCCGCTCGACCGGGCCGTGGACGCGCTGCGCGACCTCGACGCCGGGAAGGTCCGGGGCCGGGCGATCCTCGTCCCGTAGGAGGAGGGCCCCTCTGCCCCCCACCGCTCGCAAGCTCGAAGCGGGGCCGTTCCGGCACCTCACCGGGCTCAGTGCGGCCCGGGTCCGTCCTCAGGGACCCGGGCCGCGCGGTGTCACGACAGGACGGGCCGCCACCCTCTCCTGTGAGCGGGACGACGGCGCGTGGAGCCGGCGCCTCAGCGTGGCGGCGCCGGGGTCTCCGGCACGCACCGGCGCGAGCGGGCCCGCTCGGCGACGCCGGCGTCGGTGCAGTAGCCGGTCCGCCGGCGCTTGAGGCACAGCAGCCCGAGCAGCCGGCCCTCGTCGTCCACCACCGCGAGCCGGCGTCGGCCGGTGCGCACGAGCAGCGCGTGCACGTCGGCGAGCGGGACGGCCGGTGCGACGGTCCGGCCGGTCAGCCGCGACAACGGGAGCGCGGCCGCTGCGCCCGGCGCGGTGTCCGGCAGGTCCTCGCGCAGCAGCGTGCCGCGGAGGACGCCGTCCTCGGTGAGCAGGACCATCACGACGTGGTCGTCGGCGAGGACCGCCCGGACGGCGGCGAGCGAGGCGTCGGCGGGCAGCGTCTTCGGCCGGCTGACCATCACGTCGGCGACGGTCGAACCGGCCACCTCCGCCCCGTCCGCACAGGGCGCCGGGGCGACGCCCACCAGGTCCGCGTCCAGCGACCGCACCTCCCCAGGATCCTCCGCCGACCCCGGCATGGTGCCCCACCTGACCGCGTCCACTCGTTGCCGTGCGGAGTCGTGCCCGCGGGCCCGGCGGCCACCGTCCCGCTGGTCGTCGTCCCCGCCGTCGTCACCGGCTTCGGCAACGGCCTGCTGCTGCCGTCGCTGCTGACCGGGGCGCCGGTGACCCACCGGCCCGCGGCTCACGACGCGTCGAAGAGGGTCACCTCGTCCGGCCGCACGGTGAACGGGTTGGCCCACTCCGACGGCGTGCCGGTGATCGGCTGGGCGTCGGTCACGACCACGAAGGGGGTGCCCGGGTAGACGGCGAGCACCCGGGTGGTCGAGGTCAGCGCCTCGGTGCGCTCGATCAGCTCGCCGCGCCGGAGCTGCTGCGTCCTCCGCTCGCCACGCAGTTCCGCTCCGACCTCGGCGACCCACCGGGCGCCGTCCTGCTCGAAGGCGATCGCGTGCACGCGCCGTCCCGGGGGAGCGGGTTCGCAGCCGGCGAACTCGGCGAGCGCCTCGTACAGCCGCTCGGCCTGCTCGTCGTCGCTCGCCCGGGGGAGGAAGAAGGCCACCACGGCCGTCATCCTCGCCGTCGGCACCGACAGGCCGGCACGGCCAGGGGAGCGGGCCCCCGTCACACCCCCGGCCACCGGGTCACCCTCCGGAGAGTTGCCCCCTGCCCCGCATGGTGGGCAGCGCCCGAGTGTCCGGAGGGGGCTCCCTCCGGAGAGTCGTCCCCTGCCCCGCATGGTGGGCAGCGCCCGAGTGTCCGGAGGAGGGTCCTGCGCTGCGCTGCGCCCGCGCGTGCGGGGCGCAGCGCGAGCGCCCCCGGGGAGCAGGGGTGGAGCACCCGGAGGCGGAGGGGCCGGCGCGGTCGAGCGCCCGGTCAGTAGGACCGCGGGAGCCCCAGCACCTTGGTCGCGACGAAGGCCTTGATCATGTTGTTGTTGACCGGGGCGACCTGGTACATACGGGTCTCGCGGAACTTGCGCTCGACGTCGTACTCGTCGACGAACCCGTTGCCGCCGTGGGTGTCGAGGGCGGTGTTGGCCGCGGCCCAGCTGGCCTCGGAGGCGAGGTGCTTGGCCATGTTCGCCTCGGCTCCGCACGGCCGGCCGGCGTCGAAGAGCCGGGCCGCCTCGTAGCGCATCAGGTCCGCGGCGCGGACCCTCATGTAGGCGTCGGCCAGCGGGAACTGCACTCCCTGGTTGGCGCCGATCGGGCGGCCGAACACCTCCCGCTGGTTGGCGTAGGTGACGGCCCGGTCGACGAACCAGTAGCCGTCGCCGATCGCCTCGGCGGCGAGCAGGATGCGCTCGGCGTTCCAGCCGTCGATCACGTACCGGAAGCCGGCGTCGACCTGGCCGACGACGTGGTCGGCGGGCACCCGCACGCCCCGGTACGAGACCTGGTTGGTCGCGTAGTTGAACATCGTGCGCACCGGCACGACCTCGAGGGTCTCCGGCTGCTCGGCGCGCACCCGGCGCAGGTCGACGAGGAAGAGGGTCAGCCCGCGCGTCTTGTCGGCCCCGCGCTCGCTCGTGCGGGCCAGCACGAGGGCGAGGTCGGACTCCTGGATCCGGCTGGTCCAGTTCTTGTGCCCGGTGATCACGAAGTCGTCGCCGTCGCGGGTGGCCGTGGTGGCGATGGCGGTGGTGTCCGACCCGGCCGCGGACTCGGTGATCGAGAAGGCCTGCAGCCGCAGCTCGCCCTCGGCGATCAGCGGCAGGTAGGCCTCCTTGAGCGCGTCGCTGCCGTGCCGCAGCAGGGCGCCCATCGTGTACATCTGCGCGTGGCAGGCCGCGGAGTGCCCGCCGGAACGGTTGATCTCCTCCATGACGACGGACGCCTCGGTCACGCCGAGGCCCGCGCCGCCGTACTCGGTGGGGATCAGGACCGAGAGCAGGCCGGCCGCGGTGAGGGTGTCGACGAACTCCTGCGGATAGCGGCGGTCCCGGTCGGTCTCGCGCCAGTAGGCGTCGGGGAACTCCGCGCACAACGCGCGGGTGCGGGCGCGCAGGACGGTGAGCGAGACCTCGTCGGTGCCGGCGGCTGGCATGGGTGTCCTCTCGGGGGTCGCGTGTCGGTGGAGTCTGCGGGCGGCCGTCGGTCAGGGCACCCGGCGGCTCCACGTCGGCTCGACGCGGGCCCACTCGCGGGTCCACCACCGGTCGGCCCGGAAGGCGACCAGCCGGCACAGCGCGGCGTGCAGCAGGACGGCGGTCACCACGGTGCCGGCCCAGCCGAGCCCGGCCAGCACGAGCGTGCTCCGCCGCACCGCGGCCGGCGTCATCGGCGGGCCGGTCGGCCGCCCGTCGGACGTCGTCCACAGCACCAGGGTGTCGCCGGCGCGGGTGGTCGGACGCGCGAGCACCTGGCCCTCCACCGGGGTCCCGTCGGGGGAGGCCCACCGCGCCGGGACGGGGACCCGGACCCGCGGCGACGCGTCGGCAGGGGCCACGGCGTCCGCGGTCACGACGGCGGGGACCTGCGTGCGCTCGTCGGCCTGCTGCCGGGCCATGGCCGCCAGGTCGGAGCGGACGGCGGTCCCCACGGCGAGGGCGGCCGGCACCGAGAGCAGCACCACGAGCAGGACGACGACCCGCGACACGAACTCCACCGTGTGGCTCGTCCGCTTGAGCGGGCCCGAGCCGAGCGTGAACCGGCGGACGCCGCGGGTGAGGGGACCGGGCAGAGTCATGACACCGCCTCCTCCGCACCGGGCTCCATCGTGCCAGCGGATCCCGCCCCGTCGGCCGGTGCGCGTCCCGGGTCGGAGCGGCTGCGTCAGCACGGCCGCGCCGGCGACGACGTCCGAGGCGACGGTGGCCGTGACCGCCGACGCCGCAGGTGTACGCACCGGCCCGCGGGTGCACAGTGACCGTCGTGACGGAGCGCCTGGTGGAGATCGACGACGGAGACCTCGAGGCCGCCCGGGTGGCACTGTCGACCTCGACCATCGAGGAGACGATCGGCCGGGCGTTGCGCGAGGCGGCCGCCTCCGTCGGCCGTCGCCGCGAGGTCGAGCGTTTGCCCGACGGCTCCTCTGCCACGGGCCAGGGGAGCGGCGAGCGAGAGGGGACCGTGCAACCACAGGTCCGGCACAGCGACGAGGTGGAGCCCCAGGTCTGGGACGACCCGGTGCGCGGCGAGGTCTGTTTCCGGGTGCTGTTCAGCGCCGACCGCACGCCGACGTCCGCGCTGTACACCGGGCTGACCGACGTGGCGCCCGGCGGGTGGCTGGGGCTGCACCGGCACGGCCAGGCCGAGGTCTACCACCTCGTCGAGGGCAGCGGGGTGGTCGTCCTGGACGGCGTCGAGCACCCGGTGACGGCGGGGTCGGCGGTGTTCGTCCCCGGAAACGCCGAGCACGGCATCCGCAACACCGGCGAGGGGCCGCTCCGGTTCGTGTACGCGTTCGCGACCGACGCGGTCAACGACGTGGTGTACCGGTTCTCCGACGAGGGGTGACCGACGCCCCCTCGGCGCGCCCGCGACCTGTCGCACCGGGTCGCGAGACTGCGGGGGTGAACAGGGTCGTCCTCGTGCGCCGGGCCGGGGGCGCGGTGGCGGCCCGGGAGCTCGACGACGACGGGACGTCGGTCGGCGAGACGCGGCTGCCCGCAGGCTCGCTCGCGGCGTTCGTCCGGGAGCGGGAGCGCGGGCCGGTCCGCTGGGTGTGGGACGACACCACCCGCTGGTACCCGGCGCTGCTGGACGCCGGCGTCCGGGTCGAGCGCTGCACCGACCTGCGGCTCACCCACGCGGTGCTGCGGCGCTCGCCCCTCGTCGACCAGGCCCCGCTCACGGCCGGCGAGACCGCGGCCTGGGACGCGCTGCAACCGGTCACCCCCGCCGACCCGGCACTGTTCCCGCTCGAGGACCCGGCCGACGGTCTGGACCCGGTCGCCGAGCACGAGCGCCAGCAGGCCGCGCTCGCCGCGTCGACGCACCCCACCCGCCTGGCGCTGCTGCTGGCGGCCGAGTCCTCCGGAGCGCTGGTGGCGGCCGAGATGACGCACGCCGGGCTGCCGTGGCGGGCCGACGTGCACGAGCGCCTGCTCACCGAGCTGCTGGGCCCGCGTCCGCCGCACGGCTCCCGCCCCGCGGTGCTGGAGGCGCTGGCCCGGGAGGTGCGCGCGGCGCTGCGGGTACCGGAGCTGAACCCGGACTCGCCCGGCGCGCTGCTGCGGGCGCTGCAGTCGGCGGGGCTGGCGGTGGAGGACACCCGCTCGTGGACGCTGGAGCAGCTCGACCACCCCGTCGTCGGCCCGCTGCTGGAGTACAAGAAGCTCTCCCGGCTGCTGACCGCCAACGGCTGGGCCTGGCTGGAGGCCTGGGTCCGCGAGGGCCGGTTCCGGTCGTGGTTCGTGCCCGGCGGCGTGGTGACCGGGCGCTGGGCCTCCAACGGCGGGGGCGCGCTGTCGGTCCCGGTCCAGGTCCGCCCGGCCGCGGTCGCCGACGACGGCTGGCGGCTCGTCGTCGCCGACGTCGCCCAGCTCGAGCCGCGGGTGCTCGCCGGCATGAGCGGGGACGACGCGATGGCCGAGGCCGCCCGGGCCGCCGACCTGTACGAGGGCATGGTGGCCGGCGGTGCGGTCGAGACGCGGGCGCAGGCCAAGGTCGCGATCCTCGGCGCGATGTACGGCGCCACGCGGGGTGAGAGCGGCCGCATCATGCCCCGGCTGACCCGCCGCTACCCGCGGGCCATCGGGCTGGTCGAGGAGGCCGCCCGGGCCGGCGAGCGCGGACAGGTCGTGCACACCCTGCTCGGCCGCGGCTCGCCCCGCCCCACCGGCGCGTGGGCCGAGCGCGCCGTCGCGCTGGGGGAGCCGGTCGAGGTCGACGGCTCCCGGGAGGAGCGCGACCGGCACCGCCGGGCCTGGGGGCGGTTCACCCGCAACTTCGTCGTCCAGGGCACCGGTGCCGAGTGGGCCCTGTGCTGGCTGGCCGACCTGCGCAACCGGCTGTGGCGCCTGGGCGGCACCGGCCCGCTGCAGCAGCGGCCGCACCTGGTCTTCTTCCTGCACAACGAGGTCGTCGTGCACACCCCCGAGCACCTCGCCGACGCGGTCGCCGAGGAGGTGCGCCGCGCCGCCGCGACGGCCGGCCGGCTGCTCTTCGGCGCCTTCCCCGTCGACTTCCCGCTCGACGTGTCGATCGTCGGCTCCTGGGCCGACGCCGGCTGAGTCCCGGCCCGGACCGCCGGCGACGCGCAGTGCGGGCAGCGCCGTTCGGCACGTCGGAGGCGCGCCGTTGCCACCGCTGCTGATGACGTGTCCGGCCTCCTGCCACGCTCCGGACCCCGACAGGGCGCTGCGCGGCTACGGCTGCGGGGCCAGGGAGCCCACCACCTTGCCGCGGAGCTGCCCGGAGCCCGCGTGCTCGAGGCCCGACGCCACGTCCTCCAGCGCCACGACGCGGTCGACCGGGCTGCCACGGCGGGGCTGGTCCTCCGCACGGCCTCCGCGGTGCCGAGCGCGGCAGGCCGTGACCGCGGCAGCGGAGTCGAGTGCGCCGCGCGGCTACTGCTCGACGTCCATCCGCTGCACCAGGTCGCCGGCGAAGGTGTAGACGTGCCGGACGTCGGCCACCGCCAGTAGGGCACCGCTGCGGTCGCGGACGACCTGGTGGACGGCGACCTCGACCGTGCCGTCGGGGCGCTCGCGGATGCCGGTCGGCTCGACCCTGGGGCGGACCTCGGCCCACTGGCGTGCCCAGTAGCGACGGACGGCGTCCTGCCCGACGACCCGGCCGCCCTGCCAGCCGTTGGGCCAGTCGACGTCCGGCGTCATGGCGGCCAGCACCGTGTCGACGTCGCGGGCGTTGAAGGCCCGGTACAACGCGCGCAGCACCTCCTCGCGGCCCGGTGCGGTCATGGCGTTCGTCCTCCTGAGCCGGCGTCGGGGCGTGGCAGGTCACCGTCGCACGAGTCGCCACGGACGGCACCACGGCCCGGGTGTACCGTTATCCCCAACCTACCCTCTGAAGAGCGGCCGGCCCTCGGCCGGGCTGGTCCCGACGCTGCTGCCCGCGAACGTCGACGAGCTGCGGCCGACCACGTACCCGGTCGTCGTCGGCGGGGGCACCCGTCGACGACGATCATGACGGCGCGGTGGCGACACGCGGGCCGACAGTGGCGTGTCGCCACGCCGGCCTCATGATCGTCGCGGACCGCGATCTGGACGAGGCGCTGCGCCGCTGACCGGCCCGGCTACCGCGCCGAGAGCTGCCCGCTCCGGGTCGCGGCGTCCGCGGGCCGGTCGGGGGACGAGCGGCGCCCCAGCCCCAGCCAGGCGACGACCGCCGTCGTCGCGCACACCGCGACGCCGACGACGGCGAGGGTCGTGTAGCCGCCGGCGGCCGGGGCCGCCGCGCCGGAGGGCGTGGCCGCGGCGAGCACGGTGGCGGTGAGGGCGCTGCCGAGCGCGAAACCCACGTACCGCAGCACCTGGTTGAGGCTCATCGCGCTCCCGGTCTCCGAGGGCGGGACGGCCGAGACGACGAGCGCGGGGAACGCCGCGAACGAGGCCCCGACCCCCAGGCCGGCGACGGCCATGACGAGGAAGAGCTGCCAGAGGTCCGAGCGGACGAGGGCGAACAGGACGAACGCGGTGCCCTGCACCGCCGCCGCGACCGGGAGGACGACGTGCCGGCCCGCGCGGTCGGCCAGCAGCCGGGCGAGCCGCCCGCCGAGCACGCTCGCCGCCGAGAACGGCAGCAGCACCAGCCCGGCGACGACGATGGAGGTGCCGAAGCCCGCGCCGTCCGACGCCGGGGCCTGGGCCAGCACGGGCACGGCCGTGAGCAGCAGGTAGTTGGACAGCCCGACCAGCAGGGCCGCCGCGTGGGCGGTGCGCGCCAGGCGTCCCCGGGCGAGGCGCAGGTCGACCAGGGGCCAGGTCGTCCGGCGCTCCCAGGCGACCCAGGCCACCAGCGCGACCGCCGAACCGGCGGCCAGCGCCCACAGCAGCGGCGACGCCCAGCCCCACGCCTCGACCTGGCCGAGGGCGAGCAGCAGCCCGGCCACCCCGGCCCCGAGGAGGAGCGCGCCGACGACGTCCAGCCGCCCCCGCGGGGCCGCCGTCGACGGCGGCAGGACCACCGCGCAGGCCAGCAGCGCGGCGAGGCTGACGGCGGCGCCGGACCAGAACGCGGCGTGCACCCCGCCGAGCTCGGCCACCAGGCCCGCCAGGGGGTAGCCGAGCCCGACACCGGAGACCACCGTCACCGACAGCGCGGCGATGGTCGACCGCGACCGTTGCCCCTCGAGCGCCTCGCGGGCGGTGGCCATGGCCAGCGGGGTGAGCCCGAGCCCGAACCCCTGCAGCGCACGGCCGGCGATCAGCCACCCCAGCCCCAGCGGCAGGGCGGCCAGCACGCCGCCGAGCGTCACGACCGCGAGGACGGCGAGGACGATCCCGCGCCGGTGCGGACCGTCGCCGAGCCGCCCGACGACCGGCGTGGCCACCGCGCCCACGAGCAGCGTGGCGGTCAGCGACCACTGGGCACCCGGCAGCGTCGTCCGCATGGTCTCCGCGATCGCCGGCACCAGCGGCGCACCGAGGCTGCTGATCACGGCGACGACCGTGCCGACGAAGACCAGCACCGGGACGAGGGCGCGGGGGGACCGGGCGACCGTCATGGCCTCCAGGGTCCCAGACGGTTGCGTCGATCAACGAGTGAGCCGCCCCACCGTGCACCGTCCGCGTCCCCGGTTGGCATCCTCGGGACGCCGCCGTCCGCGTGGCCCCGCCACCTACCCCCGGGAGTCGACCGTGCCCGCGCCCGTCCCGACCGCAGCGCCGCCGGCGTACTTCGAGCGCCTCGCCCGCGGCCGGTTCCGGGCCACCGAGCACACCGGCGGCGCGTGGTCGGTGACCGAGCAGCACATCAGCCCGCTCAACGGGCTGCTCGTGCACGCGGTCGACCGGTTCGTGGCCGAGCGCGGGACCGACGGACTGGTCACCGCGCGCATCGCGTTCGACATCCTCGGGGTCGTCCCGATCGCCGAGGTCGACGTCTCCGTGGAGGTGGTGCGCCCCGGGCGCACCATCGAGCTGCTCGAGGCCGTCGCCGTCTCCGGCGGGCGTGCCGTCCTGCGTGCCCGTGCGTGGCGCCTGGCGCGGCACGACACCGCGGCGGTGGCCGGCGGCTCCCCCGACCCGCTGCCCCCGCCGGACGGGCTGGCGTCGGCGGCGCTGTCGGGCGTGTGGCCCGGCGGCTACATCGCCTCGCTCGACGTGCGCCCGCTGCGCGCACCCGAGCCGGGGCGGGCCACCGCGTGGCTCGCCACCCCGGTCGCCCTGGTCGCGGACGAGCCGGTCAGCGAGCTGGCCCGCTTCGTCGGCCTGGTCGACACCGCCAACGGCATCGCCGTGCGCGAGTCGCCGAAGGAGTGGATGTTCCCCAACGTCGACCTGACGATCCACCTGCACCGGCAGCCCGTGGGCCGCTGGGTGGGCCTGGACACCACCGTCGTCTTCGGCCCGGACGGTTCCGGCCTCACCACGACCGTCCTCCACGACCGCACCGGACCGGTGGGCCGGGCCGAGCAGCTCCTGACCGTGCGACCCCTGGCCTGACCTGGGCCCCGGCGCGTGACGGTGCGGTGGCCGAGGCGCCGGTCCCCACCTGGCCGGGTCCCCTCCGGCCCTAGGCTCGCGCTCCTCGGCCGGCCGCGGAGGGAGTGTCCATGGGGACGATCGGTGTGGGGGTCATCGGCTTCGGGTGGATGGGCCGGGTGCACGCCCAGGCCCACGCCCGCCTCCGGCACCACTTCCCGGACCTGGGCCTGGTCCCGGAGCTCGTCGCCGTCGCCGACGACGTCCCCGGCCGCGCCGAGGCGGCCGCCGCGCAGTTCGGGTTCGCCTCCGCGACGGCGGACTGGCGCGCGCTGCTCGCCGACCCGCGGGTCGAGCTCGTCTCGGTGACCGCGCCGAACTGGCTGCACCGCGAGCTCGGCGTCGCCGTCGCGGAGGCCGGCCGGCACCTGTGGATCGAGAAGCCCGTGGGGCTCACCGCGGACGACGCCCGCGCGGTGGCCGGTGCCGTCGCCGCGGCCGGCGTGCAGGGCACCGTGGGGTTCAACTACCGGCACGCGCCCGCGGTGGCCCTGGCCCGCCGGCTGGTCGACGAGGGCGCGATCGGCCGGGTCACGCACGCCCGGTTCTCCTTCCTCAGCGACTACGCCGCCGCCCCCGAGGGGGCCCTGACCTGGCGGTACGAGCGGGCGCGGGGCGGCAGTGGCGTCCTGGGCGACCTGGCCTCGCACGCCGTCGACCTCGTCCGGCACGTGCTGCACGACGAGATCACCTCCGTGCTCGCCGACACCACGGTCTTCGTCCCCGAACGACCGCGCCCCACCGGCGCGACGTCCGGGCACGCCGTCGCGGCCGGCGGCGTCCCCGGGCCGGTGGAGAACGACGACCACGTGGCCGCGCTGCTGCGCCTGTCGACCGGCGCCCGGGTGCTGCTCGAGGCCAGCCGGGTGGCCGTGGGGGAGCAGAACGCCTACGGCTTCGAGGTGCACGGGACGGCGGGGCGCCTGGCCTGGGACTTCCGGCGGATGGGGGAGCTGCAGCTCAGCCGCGGACCGGCCGCGCAGGACCAGCCGGTGGCCACCGTGCTGGTCGGGCCGGGAGCCGGGGAGTACGCCGCCTTCCAGCCCGGTGCCGGGATCGCGATGGGCTACGACGACCTCAAGGTCGTCGAGCTGCGCGACCTGCTCGCCTCGATCGCGGCCGGCCGGCCCGTCGGCGTGGACCTGACCGACGCCGTCCGCGCCGCGGTCGTCCTCGACGCCCTCGTCGCCTCCGCGGCGAGCGGGAGCCGGGTCGAGGTCCCGGTCGGCTGAGGTCCTCGCACCGGACGGTGGCCAGGTCGCGCCGGGCAACCGGGTCGGCAGGGGGCCCCTTGACGGTCTTGGTGAGCCATGCCACATTCCTCCATGTCACTATGTCCATACATGCGGACGAGCACTCGGGGCGTCCGGACGTGGGCAGCCGTGGCCGCCAGGACGGCGGCCCTCCCGACGAGGAGATCCACATGAGGACCACCCGCAGGTCGCTGCGAGCGGTGGTGGCCGTGAGTGCGGCCGCCCTGGCGCTCTCCGCGTGCAGCAGTCAGGGGGGTGCACAGAACCAGGCCGGCGCCGGCGGCGGGGGTGGCGAGGACTACACCATCGCGATGATCACCCACGAGGCGCCGGGCGATGCGTTCTGGGACAAGATCCGCGCCGGTGCGGAGGCGGCCGCAGGCAACCTCGGTGTCACGTTGAACTACTCCAACGCCCCGGCCGCCGGCGAGCAGGCCACCCTGGTGCAGAACCAGGTCGACAGCGACGTCGACGGCATCGCGGTCACCCTGGCTTACCCCGACCAGGTCGGCCCGGCGGCGCAGAGCGCCGTGCAGGGCGGGATCCCGGTCGTCGCCTTCAACTCGGGGATCGACGACTACCTGGGCTTCGGCATCCCGATGTACTTCGGCTCCAACGAGCAGCTCGCCGGCCGCACGGTGGGGGAGCGGATCGCGGCGGACGGCGGCGGCAAGGCCCTGTGCGTGATCCAGGAACAGGGACAGGTGGCGCTGGAGACGCGCTGTGCGGGTGTGCGGGAGGGCTTCCCCAACACGGAGATCCTGTACGTGCAGGGCACCGACCTGCCCTCGGTCCAGCAGACGATCGGGTCGAGCCTGCAGACCGACCCCTCGGTCACGCACATCGTCACGCTGGGCGCCCAGGTGGCCCAGGCGGCGCAGGCGGCCAAGACCGACACCGGCAGCCAGGCCGACATCGTCACCTTCGACCTCAACCCCGACGTGGCGCAGGCGATCCAGGCCGGGGACATCGCCTTCTCCGTGGACCAGCAGCCCTACGTCCAGGGCTACATGGCCGTGCAGGCGCTCTACCTGAACCTGACCAACGGCAACGACATCGGTGGTGGTCAGCCGGTCCTCACCGGGCCGTCCATCGTCGACGAGTCCAACATCGACGTAATCCTCCCGTACGCCGAGAACAACACCCGCTGATCCGCTCCGTGGGGAGCCGGGGGGACCCGGCTCCCCACGGACCACCCCCCGCCCCCCACCTGGAGCAGTCATGAGCTCATCCGTGGCGACCCAGCCGTCCGCACCCCGGGCGGAGACCCCGCCGGCGCGCACGCAGCGGTCGCTGGTC
The DNA here is from genome assembly GCF_054050595.1 of Geodermatophilus sp. SYSU D00779. Lineage (NCBI taxonomy): Bacteria > Bacillati > Actinomycetota > Actinomycetes > Geodermatophilales > Geodermatophilaceae > Geodermatophilus > Geodermatophilus sp. SYSU D00779. The sequence continues at coordinate 1,942 of NZ_JBJGZQ010000036.1, read as the reverse complement.
TCGCGCGTGCTGGCCCGACCCGAGATCGGCGCCCTCGCTGCGGCGATCGCCATCTTCGTCTTCTTCTACGCGGTCGCGGAGCCCTTCCGGACGCTGCCGGCGTTCGCGACCGTGCTCTACGCCAGTTCCACCATCGGGATCGTGGCGGTGGGCGTCGCGCTGCTGATGATCGGCGGCGAGTTCGACCTGTCCTCCGGTGTCGCGGTCACCACCTCGGCGCTGGCGGCGGCGATGCTCACCTACCAGTTCAGCCTGAACATGTGGGTCGGCGTCGTGGTCAGCCTGGTGATCGCGCTGGCGATCGGCTTCGTCAACGGATGGCTGGTGATGCGCACCGGGATCCCCAGCTTCCTCATCACGCTCTCGACGTTCTTCATCCTCCAGGGCATCAACCTGGGCGTGACCAAGCTGGTCACCGGCGCGGTCGCCACCCCCAACGCCAGTGCGCTGGACGGCTTCGAGTCCGCGCGGGCGGTCTTCGCCGCGGACGTGAACCTGGGGTTCATCACGCTGAAGATCACCGTCCTGTGGTGGTTCTTCTTCGTCGCACTGGCCACCTGGCTGCTGCTGCGCACCCGCGTCGGCAACTGGATCTTCGCTTCCGGCGGCAACCAGGCCAGCGCCCGCGCGGTCGGCGTCCCCGTGCCCAAGGTCAAGATCGGCCTGTTCATGGGCGTGGCGTTCCTCGCCTGGTTCCTCGGGATGCACCTGCTGTTCAACTTCAGCTCGGTGCAGTCCGGCCTCGGCGTCGGCAACGAGTTCATCTACATCATCGCCGCGGTCGTCGGCGGCGCGCTGCTCACCGGTGGCTACGGATCGGCGGTCGGTTCGGCGCTCGGTGCGTTCATCTTCGGCATGACCACCCAGGGCATCGTGTTCGCCGGGTGGGACCCGAACTGGTTCCGCACCTTCCTCGGCGTGATGCTCCTGCTCGCCGTCCTGGTCAACCTGTACGTCAAGAACTACGCGGCCCGGAGGAAGTGACCATGACCGACACCATCGCCGAGCACGCCGCTGCGGACCTGCACAAGGGCGAACCCCTCGTCGAGATGCAGGGGGTCGGCAAGACCTACGGCGCCATCCGGGCGCTGGAGGACATCAACCTCACCGTGAACGCCGGCGAGGTGACCTGCGTCCTCGGGGACAACGGCGCCGGCAAGTCGACCCTCATCAAGATCATCTCCGGGTTGCACCCGCACTCCGAGGGGACGCTGCGGGTCGACGGCCAGGAGCGGCACTTCGGCTCGCCGAGGGAGTCCCTGGACGCCGGCATCGCCACCGTCTACCAGGACCTCGCGGTGGTGGGGTTGATGGAGGTGTGGCGGAACTTCTTCCTCGGCTCGGAGCTCCGCAAGGGCCGGTATCCGCTGGCCCCGCTGGACATCAAGGCGATGCGGGAGATCGCCGACGCCGAGCTGCAGAAGATGGGCATCCACGTCAAGGACATCAACCAGCCGATCGGCACGCTCTCCGGTGGCCAGCGGCAGTGCGTGGCGATCGCCCGCGCGGTGTACTTCGGCGCCCGGGTGCTGATCCTCGACGAGCCGACGGCGGCGCTGGGCGTCAAGCAGTCCGGCGTGGTGCTGAAGTACACCGCCGCGGCCCGGGACGCCGGCCTCGGGGTCGTCTTCATCACCCACAACCCGCACCACGCCTACCTGGTGGGCGACCACTTCGTGATCCTCAAGCTCGGCCGCCGGGTGCTGGACAAGAAGCGCTCCGAGGTCTCGCTCGAGGAGCTGACCGCCGAGATGGCCGGCGGTCAGGAGCTCGCCGAGCTCTCGCACGAGCTGAAGCGCTAGGAGGAGGCCCCCGTCCTCCCCACCCTTCGCACGCTCACGGCGGAACCGGGGCGGGGCCGCGCGGCGAGCCTCCGGACGGAGCCTGGGACGCGACCACGGCGCCCGCCGTCCGGACCACCCCGGTCCGGACGGCGGGCGCC